>JBFHDX010000027.1:0-37741 GCA_041584475.1 Alphaproteobacteria bacterium | reverse complement strand
GTCGAAAGCCGCAAAATACATGGGCTCCCCGGCGCCGCATCTGTTCAATGGCCGGGCGCGCTTTCGCGCTCGCTCGCGCCCTGCCGGCAGCGCTCAAACGCGCCGCCAGCGCGAGGCGCGGCGCTCCCACGGCTGCAGGATCGCGAGCTCGACCGCCTGCATGACGAGGATGAAGGCGATCGCGTAGACGAAGATGTGGGCGATGTCGAAGAGCTGGAAGTAGAGATGGATCTGGAAGCCGACGCCGTTGCTGCGGCCCAGCAACTCGACGACGAGGACGATCTTCCAGATCAGCGCGATGCCCGAGCGTGCGGCGGCGGCGGAGAACGGGGTCAGCTGCGGCAGGATCACGTGCCGCAGCGTCTTCGCCGGGCCGAAATGATAGACCTGTGCCATCTCGGCAAGGCCGCGGTCGAGGGCGCGGACGCCCTCGCGCAGCGTCACCGCGACGTTCGGGATCTTGTTGATGGCGACGGCGGTGATCGCCGCGACCTCCGTCAGGCCGAACCACAGGTAGCACAGCACGATCGTCACCAGCGCGGGGATGTTCAGCGCCACCGTGAGCCAGGGGTCGAACGCGCGGTCGCCCGCGCGCGAGAGGCCGAGCGCGATGCCGACCGCCGAGCCGACCGCCATGGCGATCACGAAGGCGGCGATGACGCGGGCCAGCGTGGCGCCGAGGTGGAACAGCAGCTCTCCGCCCTGCCACTCCTTGATCGTCAGGGTGAGGACGAGACCCGGCGGCGGCAGCAGGTCCGGCGGCGCCCAGAGCGCGGCCACGGCCCAGATCAGCACCAGCCCGAGCAGCGACGCCGGGACCGTGATCCAACCGGGGATGCCCCGCCCGCCGCCGTTGCGGGCGAACGACCAGCGGCCCGGCCGAGGCTCAGTTGAGGTAGAAGACACCCGGCGGAAGTTCCTTTGCCTTGCCGGTCAGCTTTTCGCCGCCGAGTTCCGCCAGCACCGCGAACAGCTGTTGCGCCGCCGTGAAATCGATCGCGCCGTCGGCGGCCGGGATGCCGGCCCGGTAGCCGTCGCGCAGCGCGACGAAAGCGGCGTCGTCGCTCGCGTTCATGCGAGGCCGCAGCCGCTCCCACTCCTCGTCCGACTCCGCGAGGATCCGTTTCGCCGCCGTCGACGCCTCGCGCAGGCCCTTCGCCAGGGCCGGGTTGGCCGCCGCCCAGTCGTCGTGGAAGACAAAACCCAGCAGCGGCGTTTCCGGATCCAGACCGAGCTCCTGCGCAGCCTCGGCGACATCGACGATGCGCCGCATGCCGGCCGCTTCCATCTTGGCGAGGAAATGCCAGAAATTGATCACCGCATCGAGCTCGCCCGACAGACCCATCTTCATCAGCAGGGGCGGCGCGGCGAACACGGGCTCGGCCTCGGTCGCGAGGTCGACGCCGTGCTTCTTGCGGGCGAGCGCCTGGATCAGGATCCAGCTCTTGTCCACCGGCCCGCCGGCGATGCCGATCTTCCTGCCCTTCAGATCGGCCAGCGTCCGTACCGGGGAGCCGGCCGGGACGACGACCCCGCCCACCGATTTGGAGTAGGGGATCATCGTCAGCTTCTTGCCGTCGGCGCGTTGGCGCGCGACCCAGACCCAGTCGGTGACGATCATGTCGGCGGCACCGCCCTGCAGCATGATCACCGAGGCCTGCTTGTTGGCGACCGGAACAACCTCGAGCTCGAAACCGTGCCGACGGTCGAGCCCGTGATGCTTGATGACGTCGAGCTCCCAGTTGACGGTGCCGAACTCGAGCACGGCGACGCGGACCTTTCCCTCTTGCGCTTCGACCGGCAACAGCGCAAGCGCGAGGAACGCGAAGGCAAGTCCGAGCGCGCGATAACCCCTGGCGATCATTGTCGTTATCTCCCTGGTTGGCGGCCACGACCGCGCCGTCGAGCGACATCGAGGCACATGCAGCGGATGATATTGCATCGACCCCGCGCGATCCAGAGGCAGCGCGGGCACGCCCCCAAATCCGCAGGAATCGCTTGCGTTTGCCGTGGCATGGGGCGGCGGCCAGCGCGCCCCGCGTCCGGCATCGGGATACCCGGAAGAAAATGGGGACTTGTCATCACCGGATGTTAACTATAATCTTTCCAACCTTGGTCCCACCGGGGCCGGTTGGTTAACGTAAGGGAGAGCATAATGCGTGCATGGAAAAGGCCCGAGATCGTCGAGATTGCCGTCGGTCTTGAAATCAACAGCTACGCCTGCGCCGAATAACCAAAGCCTTTCGTCTATTGGCCGCCGGCGCGGCGCCGGCAAGGTGCTTGGGTAATGCTCAAGGCCATCGTTCTAGGCGCTGCTGCCGGCGGCGGTTATCCGCAATGGAACTGCAATTGTGCCGTCTGCCGGGCCGCGCGGGCCGGCAACGGTTCCGCGCGTGCCGCGACGCAGTCGTCGCTGGCGGTCACCGCTGACGGCGAACACTGGTTCCTGCTCAACGCGTCGCCCGACCTGCGCCAGCAGATCAACGAGACCGAGGCGTTGCAGCCGCGACACGGCAAACGGCACTCGCCGATCGCCGGCGTCGTGCTGACCAATGCGGACGTCGACCATATCGCCGGGCTCCTGACCCTGCGCGAGAGCCAGCCGCTGTCGCTGTACGGCACGGCGCGCGTCCTCGACGTGTTGGCGAAGAACAGCGTGTTCGGCGTGCTCAACCCGGAGTTCGTCAGGCGGCATGCGCTGCCGCTCGGCGCCGAGACGGACCTGGTTCGCCCGGACGGCCTGCCATCCGGTCTGCGCGTCGAGACCTTCGCCGTGCCGGGCAAGGTGGCGCTGTATCTGGAGGACGCGAGCAAGGGCTCGAATTTCGGCAGCGTCGACGAGGACACCATCGGCCTGTGCGTCTCCGTGCCCGCGGAGGACAAGGCGTTTTTTTACATACCGGGGTGCGCCGCCTGCCCGCCGGAGCTTGCGTCGCGACTCCGCGGATCGTCCCTGCTATTCTTCGACGGGACGACGTGGGTCGACGACGAAATGCAGGCGACGGGTGTCGGCCGCAAGACGGGGCGCCGCATGGGCCACATGTGCATGTCGGGGCCGGACGGTTCGATCGCCGCGATGGGAAATCTTGAGATCGGGCGCAAGGTGTTCATCCATATCAACAACACCAACCCGGTGCACCTGCAGGACAGCCCCGAACGGGCCGAAGCCGAGCGCGCGGGCTGGGAGATCGGTTACGACGGAATGGAGGTGGAGGCGTGAGCCAGATGCCAGGACCGGCCCGGTTGGAAGAGCGCCTGCGCGAGGTCGGCGCAACGCGCTATCACGACCGCCATCCCTTCCACAAGCTGCTGCACGGCGGCCGCCTCGACAAGGGACAGGTCTGCGCCTGGGCGCTGAACCGGTTCTGCTACCAGGCCGCGATCCCGCGCAAGGACGCCTCGCTGATCGGCCGCTGCGAAGACCGCGAGCTGCGGCGCGAATGGATCCATCGGGTCACCGATCATGACGGTGCCGGCGACGATCCGGGCGGCATCGAGCGCTGGCTCATCCTGACCGACGGGCTGGGGCTGGACCGCGACTACGTGGTCTCGCAGCGCGGCGCGCTGCCGGCGACGCGCTTCGCGGTCGAGGCCTACGTCCGCTTCGTGCGCGAGAAGTCGCTGCTGGAGGCGGTCGCGTCGTCGCTGACCGAACTGTTCGCCCCGAGCATCCATCGCGAGCGCATCTCAGGCATGCTGGAGAACTACGACTTCATCGGCGAGGACGTGATGCAGTATTTCCGCCGCCGTCTCAACCAGGCGCCGCGTGACGCCGGTTTCGCCCTCGAATACGTCAAGGCCAACGCCCGCACGCCGGAGCAGCAGGACGCGGTGGTCGCGGCGCTGGTCTTCAAGACCCAGGTGCTCTGGTCGCAGCTCGACGCGCTGTATTTCGCGTATGTCGAACCCGGTTTCATTCCGCCCGGCGCGTTCGACCCGAAGGACCTGCGATGACCGGCCGCACAATCGTCACCGCGAGCTCGTGCCCGGCGCTGCCGAAGCACGTCAGGTTGCGCATGGACGAACAGCGCGGGCGCTGGGTGATCCTGGCGCCGGAACGGGTGCTGATGCCCGACGAAATCGCCGTCGAGATCCTGCAGCGCTGCGACGGCAAGGCCACCGTGGACGGCATCGCCGCGGCGCTGGCCGAGGAGTTCGATGCGCCGCAGGAGGAGATCCGCGAGGATATCATCGGCGTCCTGCAGAACCTCGCCGACAAGGGATTCCTGACCGCATGAGCATCGCGCCGCCCCTCGCCCTGCTGGCAGAACTGACGCACCGCTGTCCGCTGCGCTGCGCCTACTGCTCGAACCCTCTGGAACTCGATCTGGCGAGCCGCGAGCTCGATACCGAGACGTGGAAGGAAGTTTTCACGCAGGCCGCCGAGATGGGCATCCTGCAGGTCCATTTCTCCGGCGGCGAGCCGACCGCGCGCAAGGACCTCGAGGCGCTGGTCGCGCACGCGTCCGCGGCCGACCTCTACGTGAACCTGATCACCTCCGGCGTCCTGCTGTCGCAGGCCCGCGTCGAGGCGCTGGCGAAGGCCGGTCTCGCCCACGTCCAGCTCGGCTTCCAGGACAGCGATGCCGAGACCGGCGAATGGATGAGCGGATTCGCCGGCGGCCACGCCAAGAAGCTCGAGGTCGCGGGCCTGGTGCGCCAGCCCCGCCTGGCGCTGACCGTGAACGTCGTCGTGCACCGGCACAACGTCGAGCGGGTGCCGCAGATGATCGACATGGCGATCGAGCTGGGCGCCCACCGCGTCGAGATCGCCAACGTCCAGTATTACGGTTGGGGCCTGCACAACCGCGCGGCGCTGATGCCGACGCGGCAGCAGCTCGAGGAGATGACGAAGTTCGTCGAGAGCAGCCGCGAGCGGCTGAAGGGCGTCATCGTCATCGATTACGTCATTCCCGACTACTACGCGCGCTATCCGAAGTCGTGCATGGGCGGCTGGGCGCGCCGCTTCATGAACGTCTCGCCCAACGGCAAGGCGTTGCCGTGCCATGCGGCGGAGACCATTCCCGGGCTGCGCTTCGACAATGTCCGCGACCGGCCGCTGGCCGAAATCTGGGCGCACGGCGAGGCGTTCAACGCCTACCGCGCGCCGGACTGGCTGCCGGAGGAGTGCCGCAGCTGCGACCGCCGGGAGATCGACTGGGGCGGCTGCCGCTGCCAGGCCTTCGCGCTGACCGGGGATGCGGCGAACATGGATCCGGTCTGCCGCTACTCGCCGTTCAACGAGAAGGTGCGCGCGCTGGCGGAACAGGACGCCGCGACGGGCGAAGACACGCTGGTCTACAGGACGTTCCAGGGTGCTTGAGTCGACGGGCCTGCGGCGGCGGGGCAAGCAACGGCTTGCCGAGCCGTGCCACCGGTTCTCGGTGCCCGGCGAGAGCGGTTGACAGGCATGCACGGTACCCAGTCGGCAACATCGGATATCCTGAGCGTCGAGGGCCTGAACTACAGCTTCGGGCGCAACTTCGCGCTGCAGGATGTCTCGTTCGCGGTCGCCAGCGGCAGTTTCTGCGTCCTGCTCGGCCCCAACGGCGCCGGCAAGACGACCCTGATGTCGCTCATCACCCGGCTGTACGACAGCCGCAGCGGCCGGGTCCTCATCGACGGCTGCGATTTGCGCCGGCAAACGGTGCAGGCGCTGTCGCGCATCGGTGTCGTGTTCCAGCAGCCGACGCTCGACCTCGACCTGACGGTGCGCCAGAACCTGCACTATCACGCCGCCCTGCACGGCATGAGCGGCCGGCAGGCGGCGATGCGGATCGAGGAGGAGCTGACGCGCTTCGAGATGCTCGAGCGTGCCGGCGAGAAGGTGCGCAACCTCAACGGCGGGCACCGGCGCCGCGTCGAGATCGCGCGGGCGTTGATTCACCGGCCGCGCTTCCTGCTGCTCGACGAGCCGACGGTCGGGCTCGACGTGCCGAGCCGGCGGGCGATCGTCGGCCACGTCCACGATCTGTGCCGGGACGGTACGATCGCCGTGCTCTGGGCGACGCACCTGATCGACGAGGTCTTCGACGACGACCGCGTGATCGTGCTCCATAGGGGGCGGATCGTCGCCCACGGCTCGGTCGAGGAGGTCAACCGCGCGGCAGCCGGCGCCTCGATCGCCGAATCCTTCAACATCCTGACCGACAGTGCTCGCGAATGAGCCCGCTGCACTACCTGCGCTGTTTCGGCGGGATCCTGCGCCGCGAGGCGCTGCGCTTCCTACAGCAGCGCGAGCGCTTCCTCGCCGCGCTCGTGCGGCCGCTGGTCTGGCTCCTGATCTTCGCCGCCGGCTTTCGCGCCATCCTCGGCGTGTCCATCATTCCGCCCTACGAGACCTATATCGGCTACCATGTCTACATCGCGCCGGGGCTGGTCGGCATGATCCAGCTGTTCAACGGCATGCAGAGCTCGCTGTCGATGGTCTACGATCGCGAGATGGGCAGCATGAAGACGCTGCTGGTCAGTCCGCTGCCGCGCTGGTATCTGCTCGTCTGCAAGCTGTTCGCCGGCACCTTCGTGTCGATCCTCCAGGTTTACGCCTTCCTCGCGGTCGCCTGGTTCTTCGAGATCGAGGCCCCCGCCATCGGCTATCTGCTGCTGCTGCCGGTACTGGTCCTGACCGGACTGATGCTGGGCGCGTTCGGACTCTTGCTGTCGTCGGCGGTGCGGCAGCTCGAGAATTTCGCCGGCATCATGAATTTCGTGATCTTCCCGATGTTCTTCATGTCGTCCGCCCTCTACCCGTTGTGGCGGCTGCAGGAGACGAGCCCGATGCTGGCCACGCTGGCCGGCCTCAATCCGTTCACCCATGCGGTCGAGACGATCCGCTTCGCGCTCTATGGCCAGCTCAACGAGACCTCGCTCGCGGTCGTCGCGGCGGTCGTCGTCGCACTGACCGCAATGGCGATCATCGGCTACAGTCCGGCCCGGGGCATGATGCCGCGCAAGGCCGGCGGCCCGGCGTGACCGCCGGCGGCCGCTCGGAACTCCCCGCCAAGCCGGCTCAGGCCGCCCGGATCCGGCTATGCCCCGTCGCCCTGGTTGCGGGCGCGGCCGCAGAGCCGCTGATCGCCGCCGGCGAGGCGCTCGCGCTCGCTGGAGGCCGCCTCGCGTTCGCGGCGTGCCACGCAACGGTACTCGAGGAGCGGCGGCGGTCCGACGCGGTGCTGCCCGTGCCGGCTCTGCGCGACTGGATCGCGGCGCTCCCGACACCACACCGGGATGCGGTGACGAGGCTGGTGACCCGTCTTATCGAGCCCCGGGAATTCCCGGCCGGCATCCCGGTGATGCGGCCGGCGATCATGGGGATCCTGAACGTCACGCCGGACAGCTTTTCCGACGGCGGCGCCTTCGGCTCGGCGGCCGAGGCGGTTGCGCACGGCTTGCGGCTTGCACGGGCCGGGGCGGACATCATCGATGTCGGCGGCGAATCGGTGCGTCCCGGGGCCGAACCGGTGGCCCCCGACATCGAGGCGGCCCGCGTGTTGCCGGTGATCGAGGGGCTGGCGGACGCGCTCGACGAAGCGGACGGGCAACCGCCGATCCTGTCGATCGACAGCCGGCATGCGGAGGTCATGCGGGCGGCGCTCGGTGCCGGCGCGACGATGATCAACGACGTGACGGCGCTGTCGGGCGACCCGCGCAGCCTCGGGGTGGCGGCGGCCGCGACGGGTCCGGTCGTGCTGATGCATATGGCGGGGGATCCGCGGACCATGAACGAGGACCCGCACTATCTCGACGTGGCGCTGGATGTGTTCGATTATCTGGAGCAGCGTATGGAGACCTGTATCGCCGCGGGCATCGAGCGGCGCCGGCTGATCGTCGATCCCGGCATCGGCTTCGCCAAGCGCAGGCCGCACAACCGGCAGATCCTGCGCGCGCTGCCCCTGTTTCACGGGCTCGGCTGTCCCGTCCTCGCGGGCATGTCGCGCAAGGGGCTGAGCGAGGGTGACGAGGCCCGGGCACCGCGCGACCGCGTCCCCGGTTCGCTCGCCGCCGCATGGCATGCGCTCGGCCAGGGCGTGCAGATACTCCGCGTGCACGATGTCGCCGAGACGCGGCAGGTCGTCGAGCTGTGGGACGCGCTGACCGGTGCCGGCTGAACCGGGACTTGCCGGCGGCGACTCGGCACACGAAGCGTGGGAGAAACAACGCGGATGAGGCTGTCGGATCGCTTCGCCTGGGGCAAGCAGACCTATCTGATGGGGGTCATCAACGTCACGCCGGACTCGTTCTCCGGCGACGGACTGCTGGTTCGCGGCAACTGGGTCGAAGCGGCGATCGAGCACGGGTTGCGGCTGGTGGCCGACGGCGCGCACATGCTTGATGTCGGCGGCGAGAGCACGCGCCCGGGCGCCGAACCGATTCCGCCGCGCGAGGAGCTGCGCCGGATCGTTCCGGTCGTCGAGGCGCTGGCGGAGCTCGCCGACGTGCCGCTGTCGATCGACACCACCAAGGCCGCGGTCGCCGCCGCGGCGCTCGACGCCGGCGCGGCGATCATCAATGACGTCTCGGGCCTGCGGGCGGATCCGGAACTGGGTTCGCTGGCGGCGGAACGGGGCGCACCGGTGGTTCTCGTGCACAATCCTGGCAGCGTCCCGTCGCCCCGGGGAGACGGTGCGCGCGCGCCATCGGACGAGGCGACGCTCCACGCGATCCGCGGCGATCTGCAGGCGCTCATGGAAGCGGCCGTTGCGCGCGGCGTCGCCGTCGACCAGATCATCCTCGATCCCGGGATCGGGTTCGCCAAGACCGGGAGGCAGAACCTTGCGGTGCTCGACGGCCTCGAGACGCTGCGCGCGCTCGGGCGACCCCTGCTGATCAGCCCGTCGCGCAAGCCTTTCATCGGCTTCGCCCTCGACCTTCCGCCCGACGAACAGCTCGAGGGCAGCGCCGGCGCCGCCGCCGTCGGCATCGTGCGCGGTGCCGACATCGTTCGCGCCCACGACGTACGCAAGCTGGCGCGCGTCGCGCGCATCGTCGACGCCATCGTGCGTCGCGGGGCGGCACGACGTTGACGGCGCTGCCGCACATCCGGGAGATCGCGTATGGCGATCCGCTCGTCGCCTTCGCGCCGTTCGCCGGCGACGAGCACGCCTTCCTCCTCGACAGCGCGTTGCAGGTCGATCGTCTCGGCCGCTATTCGTTCTTCGGCACGCAGCCGTTCGTCGTGCTGAAAGCGAAGAACGGCCGCCTCAACATCGATGGCGAGACCTGCGCCGGCGATCCCTTCGCGGCGTTGCGCGGTCTGCTCGGCCGGTATCCCCTGGCCACGCGGGAGGGCTTCCCGCCGCTGCAGACCGGCGCCGTCGGCTTCTTCGCGTACGACCTTTGCCACCATCTCGAGCGGCTGCCGGCAGCGGCGACCGACGACATGGCGTTCAGCGACATGGCGGTCGGGCTGTACGATCTTGTCGTCGCCTTCGATCACCATGTCCGGCGTGCCTGGATCGTCTCGAGCGGCTATCCGGAAACCGACGACCGCCGCCGCATGGCACGGGCCCGAGAGCGCGCCGACGCGACGGCGCGGCGTATGGCCGAAGCGTCGCAGGCACGGCTCCCGGAGCTCCCTTCCGAAGATTCATGGGCGGGTGCAGCGGTCGCCATGGAGTCGAATTTCCGGCGCGCCGACTACGAGGCCGTGATCCGCCGCGTGATCGAGTACATTCTAGCGGGCGACATCTTCCAGGCGAACGTCGCGCAGCGGTTCAGCGCGCCGCTGCCGGCGGCGCTGTCGCCGTTCGATCTGTACCGGCGGCTACGTCGCATCAACCCGGCGCCATTCGCCGCCTATCTCGGTTTCGGCGACGAATTCATCGCGTCCTCGTCCCCGGAACGCTTCCTGCAGCTGCGCGGCGGCTGGGTGGAGTCGCGGCCGATCAAGGGGACGCGTCCGCGCGGCAACTCTGCAGACGCGGATGCGACGCTGGCGCGCGAACTCCTGGAGAGCGCGAAGGACAACGCCGAGAACCTGATGATCGTCGATCTGCTGCGCAACGACCTGTCCCGCGTGTGCCGCGACGACTCGGTGCGCGTGCCGGACCTTTGCGTCCTCGAGCCCTACGCCACCGTGTTCCATCTGGTGTCGTCGGTCATCGGCCGGCTGAACCCCGGTGCCGATGCGATCGACCTGCTGCGGGCCAGCTTTCCGGGCGGATCGATAACCGGCGCGCCGAAGATCCGGGCGATGGAGATCATCGCCGAGCTGGAGCCGACGCGGCGCGGCCCGTATTGCGGCAGCGTCGGCTATATCGGCTTCGACGGCAGCCTCGATACGAGCATCGTCATCCGGACCTTCGCCATCAGGAACGGTACCGTGACGTTTCAGGCCGGCGGCGGCATCGTCGCCGATTCGGATCCGGCGGACGAGTATGACGAGACGATCGCCAAGGCACGGGCACTGATGCGGGCCCTGGGCGCCGAAGGCTGGCCCGAGGATGGGTCTCGATGATCCTCGTCATCGACAATTACGACTCGTTCGTCCACAACCTGGCGCGCTACATGCGGGTCCTGGGGTGGAAGTGCAGGGTCGTTCGCAACGACGCGATCGGGCTCGACGAGATCGCTGCTCTGCGACCCTCGCATATCGTGATCTCGCCCGGCCCGTGCACGCCGAACGAGGCCGGGATCTCCAGCGCCGTCGTCGAGCGCTTCGCGCCGGAGCTGCCGATCCTCGGGGTCTGCCTCGGTCACCAGTGCATCGGCCAGGTCTTCGGCGGCCGTGTCGTCCGGGCCGGCCGGCCCGTCCACGGCAAGACCTCCGCCGTCGAGCACGACGGGTCCGGCGTCTTCGCCGGCCTGCCCAACCCGCTGCGCGCCACGCGCTATCACTCGCTCGTCGTCGCCGGGGACAGCCTCCCGGAGACGCTCGTGGTCACGGCGCGCAGCGAAGACGGCGAGATCATGGCGCTGCGGCACAGGGACTTTCCCGCGACCGGGGTGCAGTTCCACCCCGAGGCGATCCTG
Source organism: Alphaproteobacteria bacterium (assembly GCA_041584475.1). GTDB lineage: Bacteria > Pseudomonadota > Alphaproteobacteria > UBA8366 > JADFVY01 > JBFHDX01. The sequence goes on along the minus strand of JBFHDX010000027.1, from coordinate 26,770 downwards.
ACCCAGTCCGGCTTCGACCTGCTGCGCAATTTCCTCGACGGGTCCGGCCGCTGAGGCGCCCGGTTACGCGCTGCAGATCAGCACCTCGCCCTTGCCGCCATTGGCGGCGTCGCCGACGAAACGGACCGCGCGCCCTAGCCGTTGCCCGTGTTCCGCGAAGACGCCGCCCAGCGTCTCCCAGCTCCGTCCGAGAAGTCGGAGAAACGCATAATCGTTGGCCCCCGTCTCGGCGAAGGTCGGCAGCCACCGCTCGGGCTCGCGGAACAAGATGACGCTGCCGCGTTTCATGCCGAAGCCGGGAAACGTTCCGACGCGACCGAGAACGGCGAGCGTGCCGGCGATCATGCGGGAGCCCGCGCAAGCACCCGCATCGCCGCCGATCAGTATCATGCCGCGCCGCATCCTGTCGCCGGCGCGGATTCCGGCGTTGCCCGACACCGCGACGAGGCCACCCCGCATGCCCCTGCGTTCTCCGGCGAGCGGCGCGGCGAGGAAATCTCCGACATTGCCGGCGACGGTCAGCACACCGTCGCGCATCGCCGCGGCGGCGCGGGGCCCGACGCTGCCCTCGACCTCGACCCTGCCGCCGGAGAGCTCTGCCGCCACGTAGGCGCCGGCGTCGCCCCGGACGACGATGCGGCCGTGCTTCATGCCGCGGCCGATGCCGTCGATGCGGTCACAGCAGCGGTCGATCTCGATCAGGTCGTCCGCCCCCTTCAGGGGCGCGACCTCGAACAGCGTGTCGAGACGCTGCCGGCGGTTCCCGACGGCGAGTTCGATGGCGCCGACATTCTCGATGTCCCGACCGCCGAGCCGCTCGGGCGTGAGCGCCGCGAGGTCGATGCGCTGGCGTGGCGGTGTGCGCAATGTCAGCCGGAAGCCGCTCATGCCATGATCTCGCGCAGGTGGAAATGGTAGGGCCCCAGCTTGCCGCCGTAATTGCCCGCGCTGATCCTGCGGACGCCGCCCGCCGCGCCGGCTTCGCAGGCCGCCGCGATACCGGCACGCGTGGCGGCGCGGACGTCGTCCTCGCTGAGCCCGTCGACGACGATCTCGAGCACGGCCTCGACGTCGGGCGGCAGCGCCGTGCTCGTCTGACCCTTCAGCGTCGGGCTGTAGGCGTCGTTGGTGGAGGCGATCAGGCCCTTGTATTTCGAGCCGACCTTCGACCCCGAGCGCACGACGCCGCCGGGGAACGGCAGCACCACGTTGGGCAGCGCGCGCATCGCCGCGACCGCCCGCTCCGCGGCGGCGAGCGCCGCCTCGCGCGTGGTCGCGAGGATGAGGAAATTGCCGCCGCCGACCGCCCGCACCATGCCGACCTTTTCCTCGCACAGGAACTCGCCGTCCATGACCGGGATCCGCCAGTAGCGCCGGCCACCGATGAGTTTCGAGATCTGGAAGCCGTCGCCGAAATAGCGCAGCTGTGCACCCATCCTGATGCTTTCGTCGGCATCGATACCGGAAAAGCAGGCCGTGCCAGGGCACGTCAGCACGCATTGTCCGACGCGGTCCTGCACCTGTTTCTGCATGTCCTTGCTGGACATCGTGAACAGCAGGACCGATAGGCCCGGCCGACCGTCGGGCGTCTCCGACGCCGGGAGTTCGCGCTCGATCCCGGCTTCGCAACCGCAGGCGATCACCGACGTCGCAAATCCGGTCATGCTGTTCGCCGCCTGGTAGGCCCAGTCGAGGCTCGTGGCGGTGATGAGGATGCGAGTCGCCCGCATGCCGAAGGCTTCGGCGAACGTATCCTCGATCTCGACGCCGTTGAGCTTCATCGGCCGGCTGCCTCGCGGCAGGGATGCACCGTCAGGCCGGGTCCGATCTCCTCGTCCGATATCCGGAAATTGCCGATACGAACGGTCCCGAAGCGCTCGAAATGATCGCCCAGGGTCCGCTCGATTCGCCGATCGAATTCCGGACGGACGGTGTGGGTCGCCCCGTCGCAGGTCGCAACGATAACGCCGTCACGAACCACCAGCCGGCCGTCCTTGAATACGTATTCGGGGCGCGCGAACATCGCTTCCTTGTCGTCCTGCTCTCGGTACACCGCGATGTCGGCGGCGGCGCCGACGCCGAGATGGCCGCGATCGGCGAGCCCGAGGATGCGCGCCGGCCCGGTGCGGGTCATGATGGCGATTTCGTACAGCGAATATTCCCGGTCGATCGAGCCGAGAATCGACTGTCTCGCAGCGTGCCGGTTGATTCGCGCCAGCCTGTCGTTGCGGAACTGCCGGTCCATCAGCAGCCGGATCAGATGCGGATAGCTGGTGAACGGCGCGCCGTTCGGATGATCGGTGGTGAGGAACACGCGCCACGGATCCTCGATCAGCAGGAACGTCTCGAGCCCGATCGCCCACTGCAGGGCGTTGACGAAGTTCCTGTCGCGGTAACGGAACGGCACGACGCCGCAGCCGGCATCGCATTCGATGTCCATGGACACCCATTTGTCCGGGCTGGCGTGTCGGCGGTTGCGGTACTGGGACATCGTGTCGCCGGAGGCGGTGACGGTCTGGCCGAACATGATCTGGCCGACGTCCACCGAAATGTGCGGATTGCCGTTGACCGCCTCGGCGATGCGCGCCGCGCCGGATGAGAAGCGCCGGTCACCCTCGGTCCCGTAGCTGTGGAACTGGATGTGCGTGAGGTGCATCGGCAGCCCTTCCGACGCGGCGATGGTCGCCAGCGTCGTCTCGACGTTGCCCGGCACGCCCAGATTACTGCCGTGGACGTGCAGCGGGTGCGGGACGCCGAGATCGTGCAGCGCGCGGGCCAGCGGCAGCAGGATCCGCCGCGGCGTCAGCCCGTAATGCGGCCCCTCGGCGTCGAGATCGAGCCGACGGCCGTTGAACTTGAAGGCGCTGATGCCGCCGGCGTTGACCACCTTGATGCCGAGCGCATGGGTCGCGAGCAACATCCACGCGACATAGTCGTTGACGGCCGCCTGCTCGCCGCCGCCGGCGAGCAGGCGCAACAGGAAATCATCGTTGCCGAGCATGACGTAGCCGCCCTTGTCGATGATCGGCACGTCGGCCATCTCCATGTGCGCCTGTCGCGCGTTGGCCGGCACGATGGCGGGCTCGAACGCGGCGGTGTAGCCCATCTCCGCGTAACGGTAGCCGGTGACGAAGGTGGACGGCGTGCAATGCCCGCCGCCGCTGCGGCGCAGCGCGGTTCGCGGTTCGACGTGGGCCCGGTGGTCCTCGGGCAGGAGGGTGCGGGCGATATTGACCTTTCCGCCGCCGATATGGCTATGCATGTCGATGCCGCCGGCCATGACGATCTTGCCCGACAAATCGATGGTCTCGTCGATCCTCGTGCCCGGCGGCGGCGGCGCGACGATGCGGCCATCCTCGATGAAGAGGTCGCGGACCGCGCCATCGAGGTTCTGGCCCGGATCGAAGATCCGGCCGCCCGAGAGCTTAACCGGCACGGTTCTCGTATCCCGTCTGCGTCGCGATCGCCACGTCTATGTCTGCGATCGCTTCGGCGACCGACGGGTGTGCGCTCTTGCGCAGGCTGCGCAGGGGCAGCGCGACGACCCCGTCGGTCCGGAAGACCTGACCCGCATGGTCGAGGCCCGGCGTGCCGACCGGAATGAAAACGTCCGGATCCCGCGCGAAGCGGCTGCCCGGCATCGAAAGGCTGATCAACGGCGCCGTGCCGAGATACGGATAGTCGTCGTCACGGAACGCGGAGACCCAGACGATCGCGTCGGCCTCGCCGCTTTCGGCCAGCCGCGCCGCGTCGAAACACCATGCCTCGTGCTCCGGGTAGCCGGCCGCGAACGACGTGCGCACCGGAAATCCGGTCTGCCACGTGCAGACCTGGTTCGCGCCGACGCCGTTGTCCGTGCCGGAAAGCGGCAGGCCGGAGAAACGCGTGTGACGGTTCAGGTCCCTGATGATGTCGACGATAACGCCAAGCGTCAGCTCTCCCGCCGCACCGTCGAGACCGCCCGCCGTCCAGGCGGCCACCCCGTATTCGGCGCGCCGCATGCGCTCGGCCAGCCCGTGCAGGGCACCCGGTTCGGCAGCGCCCGCATCGGCCGGGATGGTCCGCCCGTTGAGCACGGCCCGCAGCGCCGCGACGACGGCCGGCAGGTCGTCCGCTCCGGAGTCGATCGCGATCGGCTCGATCGCGCCGGCGGCGCGCGCGGCGTCCTTCGCGGCGGCCACATCGTTCGCGCCGGCAGCGACCAGAACGACCTGCCGTTGCCGGATGTCGCCGCCGAAGAGCGTCTCGCTCGGCCAGACGCAGCGCTCGAAGAACCGGGGGAAGCCGGAGGCGATGCCGCTACCGAAGACAACCAGAAGGTCGACACGATTGCGCACCTCGCTCAGCGTCGCCGTCATCCAGCCGTCTTCCTGGACCGTCCTTAGATTGCGGAACAGCGCCGCCGATCCGATATGGTCGACGACACCGCCGAGGCGGTCCGCCAGCGCCAGGATCGCGCGGATGCCGGCGACATCGGCGCCGAGCCCGGCGAACAGCGGAAGCCGGGCGTCGGCGAGGATCTCGGCGGCGCGGGCGACGGCCTGCTGCCGGCTGGCCGGCTTGCCACCGACGCGCGGTTCGTCGGGTTCCGGCGTGCGCCCGAACCCGGCACTGCTGCGCGGGCAGCCGTTGGCGGCAACCTCCAGCCCGGCCGGCTTCGCTTCGACGACGAGATCGTCGCAGATCAGGCCGCAGAATGGACACGCAACATCCGTCGCCTGGTCCGACGTTCCTCCCGCCGACATGGGGCGTGCCTCCCTGGTGCTAGAACCCGTCGATCAGTCGTATTTGATGTACGCGAAACGCTGGTCGCTCGGCGTTCCTTCGAGCGCGCCGCCGTCGCGCCCTGGCTGCCACTGCACGACTTCCTCGATCTTCTTCGCCAGCTCGAAATCCTTGTCGGTAATGCCCTTCGCGGCGTGGTTCTGCAGACGAACCTCGACCCAGGCATAGGAAGCGGTGATGTCGGGGTGGTGCCACGCGGCCTCGGCCAGATGGCCCACCGCGTTGATGACCATGAGCGTGCCTTTCCAGCTGTTCGTTCTGTATTTCCGGCGTATCCAGCCGCCTTCCAGATACCAGTGGGCCAGCTCCCTCTGCAGCCGCTCCGTCACCTCGCTGTCACTGTAGGTGCGTTCCTTTTGCGCAGCCATGATTAGGTTTCCCTTTTCCCGCCCGCAGGCTAGACTGGGCAAACTGTACTGCACGCAATGATCGATTGAAAAATAAAATATCGGCGGCCGTAGTATTGTGACTGGGGGTAACTTAGACCTGTCGAGGCGCGAGACTCGACGAGTTCTTGATGCCGTGGCGGTAACGGCCCCGGCACGTCTGCATCTCGGTTTTTTCGATCTCAACGGCGATCTCGGGCGCCGCTTCGGTGGCCTGGGCATAACGCTCGAGAAACCCGTCACCAGGGTTGTCGCTCGGGCCGGCGGCTCCCTGCGCGCGGACGGCCCGTCGGCGGATCGGGCGGTTACCTTCGCGCAGCGAATCGGTGCCGGATTCGGCCTCGACAACCGCTGCCGCATCGACGTCGAACGGGCGATACCGCAGCATTCCGGGCTCGGTTCCGGCACCCAGCTCGCGCTCGCCACCGGTATTGCGGTCGCCCGGCTGCAGGGGCTGGATCTCGCGCCGCGGGTCGTGGCGCGCATCCTCGATCGCGGACAGCGCTCGGGGATCGGCATCGGCGCGTTCGAGAGCGGTGGCGTCCTCCTCGACGGTGGCAAGGCCGACGCGGACGCTACGCCGCCCATCCTGGCCCGCTTCGATTTTCCGGCCAAATGGCGCATCGTGCTGATCCTCGATCACGGCTTCCGCGGCATTCACGGCGCCAAGGAAACCGAGGCGTTCGCGAAGCTGGCCTCGTTTCCGGCGACGCTGGCCGCCGAGCTCTGCCGGGTCGTATTGATGCGCGCCCTGCCCGCCATTGCGGAGGCGAACATCGACGCGTTCGGACGCGCCGTCGCGACGCTGCAGCGTGCGGTCGGCGATCATTTCGCGCCGGTCCAGGGCGGGCGCTATGCGAGTGCGCGCGTCGCCGGCGTGCTGGACTGGCTGAGGTCCAACGGCATCGCCGGCATCGGCCAGAGTTCGTGGGGCCCGACCGGCTTCGCGCTGGTCGACGGCGTCGCGACGGCAAAGGAGCTGGTCGCCGCCGCGCGGCTGCGATGGGCTGCGGATGCCGGGCTGGAATTCGCCATCTGCCGTGGCAGCAACGTCGGGGGCCAGGTCGAGGTTCGGGAGAGCGTTGATGCCGAGCAGGGATGAGCCGTCCGGCTTCGGCCGGCCGCGTGCGCGGATACCCGGACGACGGCCGATGCGCGGGAGCGGGGACGAGGCATGACCGATCCGTTCATTCTGCACATGCTGACGCCGCTCAAGCACGTCAGCCCGTTCGACGTCAACATGGCGCTCGACGCGGGTTATGGTGCCGTGCTCCCCTATACCTCGGTCGAGCCGGGAGAAGTGGCCGGGCTCGTGCAGGACGCGATCTTTTCGCGCGGCCCCAAGGGCGCCAGGAAGACGGGAGTCTTCATCGGCGGGCGGGACGCGATTCTCGCCCTCGACATGCTGCAGGCGGCGCGCAAGGCGATGGTGCCGCCGTTCGAAGTGTCCGTGTTCGCCGACCCGGCCGGGTCGTTCACGACCGCGGCGGCAATGGTCGCGTGCCTCGAGCGGCAACTCGCGCGGGCGGGCGAGGCCGGGCTGGCCGAAAAGCGCGTCCTGGTCTTCGGCGCGACGGGCATCGTTGGGTTCGCCGCCGCCATCATCGCCGCCCGGGAACAGGCGCGGGTCACGCTGGCCGGCTATGACGGCATAACCCGCGTGAAGGCGCGGGCCGACGAGGCGCGGCAAAGGTTTGAGGTCGATCTGACGGCGGCCGACGCGTCGAGCGAAGCGAAGAAGACGGGCCTGCTCATGGAAGCCGACATCGCGCTCTGCGCCGGCCGGGCCGGGACGCAGATCCTCAGCAATGAGCAGATTGCCGGGGCGACGTCGCTGCGCGTCGTCGCCGACGTGAACGCCGTCCCGCCGGCGGGCGCCGAGGGCGTCGAGGTCATGGCCGACGGCAGTCCCCTGGAAAACAGTGATGCGGTCGGCATCGGCGCGCTGACGATCGGCAATATCAAGTACCAGGTCGAGCAGCGCCTGTTCAGGACCATGCTGGAAGCGGACAAGCCGGTCTATTTGGACTTCACGGATGCGTTCCGGATGGCCCGCGATGTTGCCGGATAGGAACCTGCGGCCGACGGGCCCCGACATGCTCGTCGTGGCGATTTCCGGCAGGGCGCTGGCGGCGTCGGCCCGAAGAGCCGGTTATCGCGTCGCCGTGATCGACCTGTTCGACGACGTCGACACGCGCGCCCTTGCGGTGAAAAGCGTGCGGGCGGCGGGCTCGCTGCGATCGGGGTTCAGGAGCGGTGCACTCGTGACGGCCGCGGGACGGCTCGCGCCCGCTCCGTTGCCCATCGTTTACGGTTCCGGCTTCGACCGGCGCACGCGATTGCTTGCCCGCATGGCAAAGGGCAGGGTTCTTCTTGGGAACCCTCCGGCGATCGTGCGACGGCTGAAGCACCCTGCGAGCTTCTTCCCGATGCTCGATCGACTCGACATCCCCTACCCGGCGACGACGCTCGAGCGTCCGGCCCAACCGCGGGGCTGGCTCGCCAAGCGGATCGGGGGTGCCGGCGGCGCGCATATCCGGCCGGCGCGATCGGCACCGGATGACGGGAGCATGTACTTTCAGCGTAACCTTCGCGGCCGGCCGGTCTCGGCGCTGTTCCTCGCCGACGGGGCATCGGCCGTCGTCCTCGGGCTCAGCGAACAATGGTCGGATCCGGGTCCCGGAGAGAGGACCTTCCGCTTCGGCGGTGTCGTGTTTCCGGCGGTCGTGAGCGCGCGGGTCCATGCGATGATCGTCGCATCGATCGAGCGTCTGGTGCGGGAATGCCGGCTGGTCGGGGCGAACAGCGCGGATCTTCTGATCGACGATCGCGGCTTCAGCCTGCTCGAGGTGAATCCGAGGCCCGGCGCCACGGTGGACGCCTTCGACCACGCCTATTCCGATAGCCTGTTCGGCTTGCACGTCGACGCCTGCGCCGGCAAATTGCCGTCGGCGTGGCATCGGCCGGTGCGCGCCAGTGCCGGCGCCATCGTCTATGCCGACCGGCGGCTCGTCGCGCCGACCGTCGATTTCTGGTCCGATTGGGCAGCGGACATTCCGGAACCCCGCTCGGTGATCCGGGCGGGTGACCCGATCTGTACGGTCCGTGCCGACGCCGGCGAGCCGACCGCGGCCCGAGAGCTGGCCATCGACCGGGCCCGGCGCATATTGACGGGACTCCGGCCCCGTGGAACGCGACAGGTAAATATTCCCGCGCCAGCCGAATTCGAGCGGCTGACCTAGGACTGGAGGCGGAGCGCGACATGTCGTCAGCCGCGCATGACTGGCCGAGCGTCAATGCGAGCGCTGCACCGCTCGTCGCGGGTCTCGTCGAGCTCGCGCCCCGGCTGCGCATCGCGATCGAGCGCGGGCCGGGCGGCGCCACCATCGTCGACGCGGGCATCCGGAGCCCGGGCGGGATCGCGGCCGGCATCCGAATTGCGGAGATCTGCATGGCCGGTCTCGGCAGCGTCGCCCTCGTCCCCGACCATCGGTTCCGCAAGTGGGCGTGGTCGCTGGCGGTGCACACCGCCAATCCGGTTCTCGCCTGTCTCGCGAGCCAGTATGCAGGGTGGAGCCTGTCGCACGACGACGGGTCGCGCGCGTTTCATGCGCTCGGATCGGGACCGGGTCGGGCGCTCGCCCGCAGGGAGCCGCTGTTCGACGAGCTCGGCTACGAGGACCGCGCCGACAGCACGTGCCTAGTCCTCGAGGTGGACCGGCCGCCGCCGGCGCCCGTCATCGAGAAGATTGTGCGCGACTGCGGCATCGCGGCGGACCGGCTGACCGTCATATTGACGCCGACCAAGAGCCTCGCCGGCACCGTCCAAATCGTCGCGCGGGTGCTCGAGGTTGCGCTCCACAAGGTCCACGCGCTCGGGTTTCCGCTGGACAGGATCGTCGACGGCATGGGTTGCGCTCCGCTCCCTCCGCCCGGCAACGAATTCCTCTCCGCCATGGGTCGGACCAACGATGCGATCCTCTACGGGGGCAACGTCCACATCTTCGTCAGCGGCGACGACCACGGCGCACGCGACCTCGCGCGCCAACTGCCGAGCGCCGCGTCGCGGGATTACGGTCGGCCCTTCGCCGAGACGTTCCGGTCGTATGACGGCGATTTCTTCGCCATCGATCCGATGCTGTTCAGCCCCGCGGAGGTCACCGTCACGGCCGTCGAGAGCGGACGCAGCTTTCGTCGGGGAGAATGCGACGAGGCGTTGCTCGACCGGTCGTTCGGGGGAGCGGCGAACGATGACTGAGCGAGGGCGCCGACCGGGTTCGCCTGCGCCGCGCGCCGGGGCGCCGCCTTGCGCTCGATGACCGGCCGTCGTCGCATCGCGTTCTTCACCGAACGGCCCGGCAGCCTCCTCACCGCGCTCGAGGAGCGTGGAATCCGGTGCGTTGCGCTGTCACTGAACGATTGCAGCTTCGACGTGGGCGGGGCCACGCACGGGCTCTGCCTGCCCGGTTTCGGTGCCGATCTGCCGGCAGCGGCGGTCGTCCGATTCATCGCCGCGGGCAGTTTCGAGGAGGTGACGCTCCGGCTTGGCATCCTGCATGCGCTCGAGGCATGCGGCGTCCCGGTCTGCAACGCGGCGCGCGCGATCGAACGCTGCGTCGACAAGTCGGCCACCAGCTTTCACCTTGCGCGCTGCGGCATCGCCACCCCGCGCACCTGGGTGTGCGATCGGCACGAGGCGGCTGTCGCCGTCGCGAAAGTGGAGGCCGGGCGCGAGCGGCCGCTGGTTCTGAAGCCCCTGTTCGGCGCGCAGGGACGCGGCCTGCGGATGATCGAGGGTCCGGGCGATCTGCCGCCACCGGACGCGGTCGCCGGGGTCTATTACCTGCAGCGTTTCGTGCGCTGCGCGAGGACCGTGGACGGCGTCGGCTGGCGCGACAGGCGTTATCTCGTCTCGCACGGCAGCGTGATCGCGGCGATGGTCCGCCACGGCAGCAGCTGGATAACCAACATCCGGCAAGGCGCGCGCGCCGAGACGCTGGGGCGGGACGGGCGGCCCGCCGAGATCGCCGTCGCGGCGGCGGCGGCCGTCGGCGCCGCTCTCGCCGGTGTCGACCTGATCGAGGACGAGGATGGCAACTGGCTGGTGCTCGAGGTCAACAGCATGCCGTCATGGGCCGGCCTGCAGCAGGTGAATCCGATGGACATCGCCGGCATCGTCGCGGACGGCATCGTCGCGGCCGCGGGTCTCGCGGCGTGAGGGGAGGGGGAACAGGGGAAGTGCGGAACGACCACGTCGAACGCGCGTTCCGCACCGCCTGCCACATCGAGATGCAGGCCCTGAAACCCGGCAACGTGCACGTGCACGCGCCGGGCGCCGGAATGACCGTGGCGGATTTCGAGGCCAGCTGCGACGCCTCGGCGCCGCCGCTCACGGCGCCGGGCCTGTCGGTCGGCCGGCGCATCCTCGCGGCCGTCCGGGCAACGCAGCGCAGCGTCGGCTGCAATACCAATCTGGGCATCATCCTGCTCGCGGCACCGCTGGCGCATGCGGCGCTGAGCGACGGCGCGTCGGATCTGCGTGTCCGCCTGCAGGCGGTGCTCGACGATCTCGATATCCGGGACGCGGTCGCCGCCTTCGAGGCGATCCGCCTCGCAGCCCCGGGCGGACTGGGCGACAGCACGATGCAGGACGTCCGCGATACGCCGACCGTGTCGCTGCGGGAGGCGATGGCGATTGCGGCCGCGCGCGACCTCGTGGCGCGCCAGTACGCGAACGGCTACGCGGAGATATTCGACGAGGGCGTGCCGACGTTGCGCCGCGCCAGGAGACGCTGGAAAGATGCGGCCTGGGCGGCGGCCGCCACCTATCTCTGCTTTCTCGCGCGTTATCCGGACAGCCACGTGTCCCGCAAGTTCGGGGCGGCAAGCGCCGAGGCGCTGCGGCGACAGGCGGAGCCCTTTTTCGCACGGCTGGTTCGCGCAGAGGACCCGACCACCATGCGCCGGGACCTGGCGGTATTCGATCGTGACCTGAAGGATCGGGGGCTCAATCCGGGCACGAGCGCCGATCTCTGCGTGGCCAGCCTCTTCGCCGACGCACTCGAGCGGGACCGCAAATAGAATTACGGACTTGCTGTAACCGGCGAAGTCAAACTACCATGTTCGGCGTATTGTCCCGTGCACAAAGGCGAAGACGTCCGTCGGCCGAACCGCATGGTCGGCGGGCGCCGCAAGTCGTTCGATGCGCGCCGGGACAATGAATTTGCTGTCCGTCAACCGGCTTGGCGGTTGCTTCAGCCCCAAGTGCTGCAAACGAGAAGACGGCATCCATTACTAATCCACTTAGCTTCACGGTTTGGGAGGACTGAAAGAAATGGCCAAGATTACGAAGACGCTCGTGGGCGAGTCGCTGATTGGCGAGGGTAACGAGGTCGCCCATATCGACCTGATTGTCGGCCCGAGGGGCAGCGCAGCCGAGGCCGCATTCTGCAACGCTTTGACGAACAACAAGGACGGTTTCACGTCGCTGCTGGCGGTCGTGGCGCCCAACCTGATGTGCAAGCCCAACACCGTGATGTTCAACAAGGTGACCATCAAGGGGGCGAAGCAGGCGGTGCAGATGTTCGGGCCGGCCCAGCATGCGGTGGCGAAGGCGGTTGCCGACAGCGTCGCCGAGGGCATCATTCCCGCCGAGGAGGCCGACGACCTGTTCATCGCCGTCGGTGTCTTCATCCATTGGGAAGCGGCGGACGACAAGAAGATCCAGGACTTCAACTATCGGGCGACCAAGGAAGCATTGGCGCGCGCCGTTGCCGGCGAACCCAAGGCCTCGGAGGTCGTCGCCCAGCGCAATTCCGTGTCGCATCCGTTCGCGGCCGCCTGAAAGGACGACAGTCCGCAGCCGGAGGCACCTCCGGCGAAGCCCGGCGGCTGGCTTGCGAGACTGTTTGGCGGCTTCAGGAAGCAGCGCTGAAGCGTCGCGGGCGATTGACGGTCGAACCGGTGCCTGCCCCGCCCCTCTGCCGGGGGCGGGGCAGGGCTGCGGTTAGCGAGCACCGGCGCGACTGATCCCGGCGATATCGCGCGAGCCGATCCGGCCGTCGTGCAGCGAACTCGCCACCAGGACTCCGGCCACGCCTCTGGATGCAAGGTCGTGCAAGTCGTTCACGTTGCGAACGCCGCCCGCGGCAAAGATGGGTTTGTCCCGGTGACGCCGGGCAATCGCGTCGATGCACGCGAAATCCGGTCCGGCATCGCTTCCGACCCGGCCGAGCGTCATGACGATGACGCGCCGGGGCCACAGGTCGGCCTCGCGCAGCAGCCGTTTCGGGCCGAGAAAGCGCCCGTCCTTGAAATCCAGCGAGAGAATCACGGCGGCGTCGCCCTCCTCGGACACGATTTCACCCGGCACGCCGGCGTTCACCACCGTCTCGGATCCGACGACGAGTTCGCCCAGCCCGCGGGCGAGCCAGGCGGAACCGGCCGCGGCGGAGGATATCCCGCAATCGACCCAGAGCTGCAGCGGCGGGAATTCCGTGTTGATCCGCTCGAGCACGCGCTCGTGTCCCGGCCCGCCGGCGATCGAATCCAGATCGGCGATGTAGAGGACCGGAAACGGAAACAGCTCGAGCAGGCCGCCGACCACGCTCACCGGGTCGCTGCCGTCGCACAACAGCGAGCGGACCGGCTCGTAGAGGTGGCGCTGCCCCGATCGAGCATGGACCACATTGCCTTGCTTGAGATCGATTACGGGCACGATCTGCAACGGATACCTCGATGCGCGTGTTCGTCTGCGAATATGTGACCGGCGGCGGCTTCCATACCGGACCGCCGCCCTCGGGGTTGCAGCGCGAAGGAGACCTGATGGTCTCGGCGCTTGTCAACGACCTCGCCGAAATCCCGGGCGTGCGCGTGACGGCAGCGCGCGACGGCCGCTTGCCCGTCCCCGATCTGCAGGCCCGGTTCGTGGCTCCACCGGCTGGCCGCGATCCGTGGCCGTGCTGGTCGCGCTGCGTCGACGAGGCCGACGCGGTCTGGCCGATTGCCCCGGAGACCGACGGCATCCTCGAGCGCCTTTCGCGGCTGGTCTTGAGCCGCGGTCGCGTCCTGCTCGGCTGCAGCCCGGAAGCCGTGGCGCTGAGCGCGAGCAAGCGCGCGACCGTACGCGAGCTCGAACGCTGCGGCGTCCCGGTCGTGCCCGTCTTCCCGGTCGACGGCGCGCCGGGCGACGAGCCGGACGGCTGGGTGCTCAAGCCCGATGACGGGGCGGGGAGCGACCATACGTTCCGCCTGTCGAGCGCCAGCGACGTCACGCGCTTCGTGGCGGCGAAACGCCACAATCGTTTTATCCTGCAACCATTCGCAGCAGGCGCAGCGGCGAGTCTGTCGATGCTGTGTCGGGACGGTGAGGCGCGGCTGCTGACGTGCAACCGGCAGACGATCTCGCTCGATGGCGCACGGTTCCGCTATGGCGGCGGAACCGTCGCAGGTCTGGAGGCGAGGCGCGCGGCCTACGAACCGATCGCGGCCGCCGTCGCCCGGGCAATTCCGGGCCTGTGGGGCTATGTCGGCGTCGATCTGATCGACGGTATCGGTGGGCCGCGCGTGCTCGAAATCAATCCGAGGCTGACCACCTCCTACGTCGCGCTGCGCGAGGCGATCGGTCTGAATCCGGCGCAGCTCGTGCTCGACCTGCTCGAGGTTCTGCCGCACGAATTGCCGGAAGTCGTCGCCGTCCGATCCGTGTCCATCGATCTCGGGGGCGGCGTTGGCTGACCGGGCCATCGCCGGCTGGGATCTCGGCGGCGCGCACCTGAAGGCGGCGCTCGTCGCGGCGAACGGCGAGGTGCGGGACGTCGTGCAGTTGCCGTGCCCGCTGTGGCAGGGGCTCGAGCATCTGTCGGCGGCAATGCGAACGGTGGTCGACCGCTTCGGGCCCGTTGGGCAGCATGCCGTGACGATGACCGGCGAGTTGGTCGACCTGTTCGAGGACAGGGCCGAGGGCGTCGCCCGGATCGTCGCGGCGGTGCACCGTATCCTCGATCGCAGTGACCTGCAGATCTATGCCGGAACGGCCGGGTTTCTCGCGCCCGGTGAGGCTGCCGGCCGACCACGCCTGGTTGCGTCGGCGAACTGGCTGGCGAGCGCCGCGTTTGCCGCGCGGCTGTTGCCATCCGGACTGTTCCTCGATCTCGGGAGCACGACGACCGACATCGTCGGCTTTGCCGGCGGCGCGATGCTTGCGCGCGGCCTTACCGACGCGGAACGGCTGCGCGAGGGCGAACTGGTCTATACCGGACTGACGCGAACGCCGCTCATGGCGGTGGCCGGGAGCGCGCCGTTCGCCGGTGGTCGGTATCCGCTGATGGCGGAGAACTTCGCGACGATGGCCGACGTGCACCGGCTCGCGGACGGCTTGCCCGAAGCGGCGGACCAGGAACCTACGTCCGACGGGCGCGGCAAATCCGACGAGGACAGCGCCCGTCGCCTGGCGCGCATGATCGGGCACGACCTCGACGATGCGACCCTGGACGCGTGGCGAGGTCTGGCCCGGTTCTTCGTGGACCGTCAGCGCCGACGGCTGTGCGAGGCCTGTCAACGGATCCTCGCGCGCGACGCCCTCGGCGGCGAGGCCCCGGTGGTCGGCGCCGGCGTCGGACGCCGCGTGATTCGGGAACTGGCCGACTCCCTGGGTCGGCCCTACCGCGATTTCGCCAGCCTCGTCCGGGGCGGCGAATCCGCCTGCGACAGGGCCGCCGACTGCGCTCCCGCGGTCGCGGTCGCCATGCTGCTGATGTCCCCCGCGCCGAGCATGGATCGGACCGCCGACAGTCGATCCGGGTCGAGCCGACCGGCCCGGTCGCCACGACACAGCGCGCCGCGGAAGCCCAGATAATCGGCTCTTAACGGCAGCAGGGCGGGGATGTCCTCCAGGCGCAGCGAGCCGGCGAGGCCGGCCAGCATGCGATGTGCATGCACCCGCTCGACGAAACGTTGCAGCGCGCGGTCGTCGAGGCACTGCCGCAGGTTGCCGCCGCCTTTGCGCAAGGTGTCCAGCATGACGCCGGCGAACCCGTTGCGCGCGGCTCGATCGACGAGACGGAAATCCGGGTCGCAGTCGGCGAACAGGAGCGCGACCAGAGCGGTTCCGCTTTCCGCCCGCGGCGCGAGCGCATCGAGGCAGGCCTCCGGCCGGCCGCCGGGAAACATGCCGATCTTGACGTAATCGACGCCGAGCGCCGCCGTGCGGGCGACGGCATCGCAAATCAGCGCGGGCTGCATCGGCAGATCGCCGATCGTCGCGCTGACGGGACGGCGGCCGCCGACAAGGGCGACGGCCGCGGCGATCGCTTGCGCCGGCAGGGCGCCAAGCGCGCCGTCGCGCGGCTCTTTCAGGTCGATGATATCGGCGCCGCCGGCGAGGGCGATGCCGGCCTCCGCCGGACTGCGCACGCTGGCGAGCAGGCCGCTCACGGGTTCGTGGCGCCGGCCGCCGCCGCACCGCAGGCCGAGCGGTGCTGGCGAATTCGCGTCATCAGCAGTTCCCAGGCCTCGCGCTCGCGTGCCCCGGCCGTCTTGGAGATCGCGATCTCGAGATAGCTCACCTCGCGCTCGATCTTCTCGGCCGGCAGCATGTGCAGGCGACTGACCAGAATCGCCGCCTCGATGACCGCCGCCTGCGCACGGTTGAAGCCCCTGAACGGCCGATGCGTCTCTTCGTGCACGACGGCACAGTGGAACCGTGGGCGCAGTTCGTCGTCCTCGAAGCGGTCGACCTTCAGTTCGGCATGCGCCAGGGCCTGCTCGAGCACCACGCCGCGGACCCTCGTCGCCGGTCGTGTCGGCCAGTCGTTGCGGCCGACGATGCAGCTGGCGAAGACCAGCACGTCGTCGGTGAAATTGGCGACGGCGACCGGGTTGGCCCGCAGATTCTCCAGCGTTGTCGACGGCCGGAACGGTGCGAGCACGAAACCCTCGCCGGCGACGGTCAGGCCCATCGGCGCGATATGGATTCCATCGTCCGGCCCGACGGTCGATATGATCGTCTCGCGGATCATTTGCCCTCCTTCGTCTTGCGCCGGACTTCGCGCGCCGCCTTCAGCGTCTCCCCCGCCTTGCGATGGTACGACAGGTCGACCTCCTCGGCGTCGACGGCGACGCCCCACTGCAACGGTTCGTCCTGTACGTAGCGCTTGCCCAGCTGCCAGGCGATCTGCGCCCGCGCCAACTCCGCACCCAGATAGAACGCGTGACTGCCGTCCGTCAGGACGTCGAGGTGCGGGAACGCGTCGAACGGGTCCGTTACGACATGATGACCGTCCCGATTGTACACGTGCAAGCCGTCTTCGGCCGCCTCGATGCGGAATCCGGCATCACTGATCATCGCCGCCATCTCGGCGATCTCGTCCGGCGAATTGGGAAACGGCTTGCGGTCGCGCAGGCCCAAGAGTGCCCTGCTGAAACCGGACGGCAGGCTGCCGTCGGCACGCGCGGCGAACATCATGCGTCGCGCCGCATCGGTTTCATGGACCGCGCGGCGGCAATGCGGGCTGACCTGGACGACGAGCACGTTGCGGATCGCGAGCTCGGTGACGATTCCCATCAGCACCGCCGTGACTCCCGTCGTATCCGCATCGGTCAGTTCGGTCAGGTTGCCGATTCCCATCAGGATTTCCACGTCCGGCCGCCGCCGCCGAAGTTCCGCGTAGCGCAGCAAGGATTCGGTGAAGCCGAAATTGATCGGGTCGAGGATCGGGTCGGCGAGGTATGGCCGTCCTCTCGCGTCGAGCGCTTCCATGGCGCGCAGCAGGGATGCCAGCTCGCCATGTTGTGCCGGGATCAGCACCGGCACGGCTTCCGATTCCTCCGCCACAAACAGCGTTTCTTCGGTCAGGCTCAGCAGAAATCGCGCGCCGGCCGATGCGCCCCGACGAAGTTCCTCGGCGTCACCGGAGTCGACGCTGACCTCGAACCCCGCCTGGACGAGTGCCTGCACGGCTTCCTCGAGATGGGGGAACGGCGTGCCGGGCATGCAGCCGAGATCGATGATGTCCGCCCCGGCCGTCCGGTAGGCCTCGGCGCGCGCCAGGATCGCGGGCAGATCGAGGATCGGCGCCTCGACGATCTCGGCGAAGATGCGTGCATCGTGCCGCGAGAGATCCGGCGGGCCGGACGGGCGGCCCAGATATTCCGGCAGATCCTTGAGATCGTCCGGTCCCCTCTCGAAACGGACGCCGAATTCCGAAGACAGCGCGTCGAGGTCGCCGCGGCACCGCCCGGGGACGACGACGCGGTCGGCGCGCGGCATCTCGCGCAGCCGCCGGCGGATGATGTCCGGCGTCATGAGGGCCGCCACCTTGACGCCGATCTGGCACACCTCGTACGAAACGTCCCCGGAATCGATTGCGCCGAGAACCTTTTTGAGGCGGGCTTCCGCGAGGCGACCGGTCAGGAAAAGGACATGTTCAGACATGCCATCCGGTCCCGCAGGGCGCGCTCCAGCTCCTCGATCGATTCGACGACCTGCGTGCCCTCGAAGGTTTTCAGGCGGGCCGTATTCTCGAGGTCGATCCGGCGTGGGAACACGTTGACCATGCGATCGGGGGCCATTGTCTCCATCTCCGGCGCGGTATCGCACGCGAAGACGATGACCGGAACGCGGCATTTGCCCGCCTGCGCGAATACGTTGGTCGCAAGGTTGTCCGAGATTCCACACACGAACTTGGCGATCGTGTTCGAGGTCGCCGGCGACACCACCAGCGTATGATAGACGCCGTGGTAGAACAATCCGACCGGTGCGGCGCTGGCCGTGGTGTCGCGAAAGATCCGGCAGTCCGGCGGCAACGCCTCGGTGCTCTCCCGGTACATGCGGATCACCTCGGCGGCCGCCTTGCTGACGAAGATATCGACGTCCGCGACCCGACGCAGCAGGTCCAGGCTTTCGTTGAAGTAGTGTCCCGAGCCCGTCAGTGCCCAGCCCAGCCGCGGCTTTCTGATGTTCTTACCCATGCCTGCTCTTCGGGCGCTGCTCCCCGGTTCGATCGATGCCGGAGAATGCTAGCATGCTGTCGACAATGCCGGAATACGCCCGGTCGGTCGGTCACGACGGGCCACGCCCACCACCGACGACGGCGATTCCGGGGCCGCGGCGCGCGCCAAGCGAGTTCAGCGTCTCCGCGCACCGGTCGGCGCGGACGCACCAGGCGTCGACCTCCGCTTGGCCGAGGAACCGTCCGAGGGCGGCGTCGACGATGCCGGCCCGGCAAAGCTCGTCCGCCGAGGAGTCGACCGTCGGAAGCTCGGCGGACTTGACGAGGACCAGGCCGCGCGCCCTCAACGTCCCGGCGAGCCAGGCCGCCAGGCTGTCCGACGTGACCTCCCAGCTTTCCTCGATCCCCGGATTCCCGAGGACCATCGCCTGCGGCAACCAGACGGCGGGGCGTGAGGTGTCCAATGCGCGCTCAAGTTCAGCAACCGTGGCGCCCAGGGCCAGCTTCGGTTCGAGCGCTTGCATCAGCCGTCCGTACTGCTCCATGGCCAGCAGCGCCATTGCATGCGCCGCCCGGTCATCGAATCCCCAGACCTTCTGGGCGTTGCGAACCTGCTCGGCGAACGGCCCACCGCCCGGAACAATGACGATGCGGAGATCGACGGCCGCCACGGCGTGTAGCCACCGTTTCAGGTTTTCCGAGCAGGCCAGACTGCCGCCGATCTTTACGATCCACGGCCTGCTTCCCGCTTCGGTCCGCCCGTCGACGCGCGGACGAGCGCCACTGTCGTGCTGGTTCATGCGGTCACGCCGCCGCAGCCTCGATCTCGCGCACGACTATGTCGCAACGCCGTGGCCGCGGCAACGTCCGGATGGCCGTGGCGTCGATCACCGGTGCAGGCGGCGCGCGGTCAGGTATCGCAATGCGGCGGCGCGCCGTTGAATCGCATGTATCGGGGCACTCTGGTCCGCGGGCGGTGCTGCATCAGCCAGCGGTTCTGGATTTCGTATGCCTCGCCCTCCCGTTCCAGCCAGCGTCGGCAACTCGGGACCCGACCGAAGGCACCGTCTTGTTCCTGCAGATAGTGAACGAGCTCGTGGACGAGGATGCTGCGAGCCCACAGGTCGCCGACCGGATCGAGCCGTTCGTCGAGATAGATCGTGTCGCCGCCCGGGTACCAGCCCTGCACGTTGCAGGGACGCTCGCACGCCATCTCGACGAGTCGCGCGTTGGGGACCGGCTCCACGGTCGGCACCGCCAGCGTCTGGGGATAGCCGGCGAGCAGCTGGACGACGACCAGCAGTTCCGCCGTCAACTGCGATAGCTCCGGTGCGGCCACTGACTCTCTTTCCCGCCCTACTGCCGCCGCACGTGGCTCTGTTCCGGGACCCGGGCAACGGCTTGACAATGGCGCGTCACAGCGATGACAAATATTGTATCACCAGCGCACAAAGATAAAGTCACGCTTTTCGTGAGGTGAGAAATGGCTATTCGCCGGTACATCGGCGCGATGATGGTCGCACTGACGATCGGTACGTTTGGCGCCCATCCGGGCCGGGCGGAATCGCATGAGCAACTGTCGGAGGCGCAGATCGTGCTGTTCCGCACGCCGCATCTCGACAACGTGACGCGGACCTCGACGCTCACCTACGACTACAGCCGTCAGGCGGTGAGCGACGACAGCTTTTCCGATACGGTGACGATGACGATCACGGAGATCCTTCCCAGCGGGGCGAAAAACGTCGATTTCGATTACCTGACCGGGGAACGTCACCGGCCGTTCGGAAGCGTGTCGGAATTCCGCGGCAACCCGCTGATCATGGTTTTTCTCGAGGACGACGTCGATCGCATGAGCGAGGCGCTCGGGGGCGGCAACACCTACATGCGCAACCGCATCCGGCATGCTTTCTTCGATTCGGCCGAGACAATGCCGATCAGTCTCGACCTGAACGGGCGCCGGATCAGCGGCACGCGGATTTCCATCGCGCCCTTCGTCGGCGACAGGCACCGGGACCGGATCGGCGAGTTCGAGCACAAGACGTACGAGTTCGTCGTGTCCCCGGAGGTTCCGGGCAGCATCTACAGGATCCGCTCGACCGTGCCGTCGGTTTCGCGGGCCGGCAAACCGAAGGTCCAGGAGACGCTGACCTTCTCGGGCCTCGAGGCAAAGTGACGTGGACATGGCCCTGCGCAGCCATCACATAAACGGCAGACGAAGAAACGAATCGCGGGAGAAGGCGGGAATGAGTGATCCGATTCGTCGCGGCCTGATAGCGGCGCTACTGACGTTCGTCGTCGCGGGCTCGCCCGCGTCGGCGGCCGGCAAGAACGACTTCCCGACCGCGGCGCGGGCCGACTACGTGTTCGCCTGCATGGCCAGCAATGGACAGACGCAGGAGATGCTCCACAAATGCTCGTGCAGCATCGATGCGATCGCCGAATTCATGAGCTACGACCAGTACGTCCAGGCCGAGACCATCATCCGGCTGCGCGGCATGCCCGGCGAGAAGACCGCGCCGGTGCGGGACGCCCCGTGGACGCAGGAAGT
The DNA here is from genome assembly GCA_041584475.1 of Alphaproteobacteria bacterium. GTDB lineage: Bacteria > Pseudomonadota > Alphaproteobacteria > UBA8366 > JADFVY01 > JBFHDX01. The sequence goes on along the minus strand of JBFHDX010000027.1, from coordinate 6,101 downwards.
CGTCGACCTGATGCGCCGCTCGCAGGCCGAAGCCGAACTCAGATGTTTCTGACGCCGCGTCGCGCCCGCCCGGGCGCCCGTCGGATCGCGAATATGCATTTGGGAAATAGGGAACAGCGGACGTCGTTCAGCTGCCCGGCCGTGGCGTTACCGGCCACGCACCGGTGAAGACGTTGCCCTTGGTGTCGACCACCTCCACGGTGATTTCACCGGCGCTATCCGGCACGAAATAGAAGTGGACGCTGGGATTCTCGCTCAGCGAGATGTCCCCCTCCGCCGCGAGGATCGTCCGCCCGCCATATTTCACCGTGATCGTCTGTACGTAGTGCGCCGGAATGTAGTGGCGGGTCAGCTGGTTCATCTGCAGGCCCGAATAGTTCGGATGGCTGACGAGCAACTGCACCTGCGCCGGCCTGTCGAGCAGCAGAGCGTCATCGTGCCGCAGCCGCATTTGGCCGAGCCGCGCCATTGCCGCATCCTGGTCCTTCATCGCCGGTGCGGAACAACCGCCGGCCGCCTTCACGAAGCGGCTCACCTGATAGAGCGTGCCGTCGTTGGCTTCCGCGACGGCATGGACGTCCGTGTATTCGTTGACGCGTATGCGCGTGGCGATCGTCGCCACGCCGTTGTCCGGCGTCAGATGGAAGATTCCGGCGACGGGTACCGGGTTCTTGTCGACGATCAGCGTGATCGTCTTGATGTAACGCTCCGGCGTCTGCGGCAGCAGGGCCTTGATCGTCACCGGCACGATCGCCGCGTCGTAGGCCCGTACCGGCGCCTCCAGCTCGATCACGCCGGCACCGTCCACGATCTCGCGGTCGCCGAATACCAATTCCCGCACCATCGCCCAGTGCGCGACATCGCCCTCCGGCTCGGCGGCCGCGACCGGAATCGTCACGGCCGGCGACATCGCAATCAGGGCCATCGCGAGCAACAGTCGGCTTCCCATAATCGGCCTCAATCGACATCCCGCGACCGCCGGCGGCGGTCGACATCCCGGACTATCGAACCGGTCCGGACAGTATGGTGCGTGGGCGGTTTTCCGTCAAATACCGGTCACTCCCATTCGAGCTCGGTGAACGCGGTGACGACATTGCGGGGATGGTAGGAGTCGAACAGCGCCCAGTGGCGGCGTTCGGCGCCACCGACCGTCGCCACCGCGCGTTCGATCGGGCCGCCGTCCGCGATCACCTGCCTGATCTCCGTCAGCAGCGTCCGCAGGTACCGCTCCTGGGCATCGATCGCCGCCGCTGCCGCATCGGGGGGGTGACCGTGCCCCGGCACGATCCGTGCGATGCGCCGGTCGCGCAGCGCCGCCATGGCATCGAGCCAGCCCTTCAGGCTTCCGTCGACGACGGGAACCCGCTCGACGAACAGCAGGTCGCCCGCCCATAGCGTTCCGGTTTCCGCATCGAAAACCGTCAGGTCGTTGTCCGTGTGCGCGGCCGGGTGGGCGAACAGGACCAGTTCGCGCCCACCGAGATCGATGGTCGTCTCGTGGTCGACGGCTCGTGTCGGCGGCACCACGCGCGTTCCGGCCGCCGCCGGGCCGAGCGCGTCGCGCAGGCGCTCGAGATAATGGTCGGCGCGGGCCGCCAGGGCCCGCTCCAGGTTGCGATGGCCGATGTAATCGGGCGCGTCCTCCGCGAAGGCCGCGTTGCCCATCACATGGTCGGGATGCACATGGGTGTTGATCACGAACCGGATCGGCAGCGGTGTGACGACGCGAAGCGCCTGCCGCAGCCGCGCGCCGGCGCGGGCGCTGCCGCCGGTGTCGATGACGGCCACGGATTCGCTGCCGACGACGAACCCCATGTTTCCGATGGCGCCGAGATTGCCGCTCGCCGCCTCCTCGTGCGGCCCGACATACAGGTAGACGCCGGGAGCAATCTCGCTGAGCGGCAGCGGTTCGATCTCGACACCGGCAGGGAGCGCGCTGGTCCGAACGAGCAGCAGGAGAGCGAGCGCGGCAACCAATCCCCGCCCGATCGGCGCGGCGGACGGGAAATTCATGGGCGCCTAGTCGAAGATCGCGGCACCGGCGTTCACCGCGGCGTCGAGGCCGATGATGCTGGTGCGTCCCTCGATGCCCGAGAATCGGGCGCTCTGGATGTCCGCCTTGGTGAGGTCGGCCCCGCTCAGATCGGCGCCCGAGAAATCGGCGCCGGCGGCCTCGCTGCGCATGAGATTCGCACCGCGCAGGCTTGCCCCCGTGAAATCCGCGAACTCGAGCATGCCGCGCGACAGATCGGCGCCGTCGAGCCTCGCGCCCTTGAGCGAGGCCTTGCGCAGCGACACCCGCATCAGGCCCATCGGCTGGTTCGTCATGTCGGCACCCATGCGGGCGCCGCGCAGATCTGCACCGTCGAGCACGGCGTATTCAAGGTTGCAGATGAGTTGAGCGCCCCTGAGATCCGCCTGCGAGAGGTCGGCCTCGGCCAGCACCGTGGAGTGGAGGCTGGCGTCCAGCAGCTTCGCGCGCCTCAACTTGGCGCCGCGCATGATGGCCACGTCGAGGTTGCTGTTCGACAGGTCGGCGCCGCTCAGATCCGCGTTCTTGAAATTCGTCCCCTGCAGGTTCGCGCCCCGCAGATCGAGACCCGAGAGGTCCAGCCCGGAGAGGTCCTTGCCGGAGAGGTCGACCTTTGCGCCGCCGGCGGCGACCATGGCGCGGACCTGCGAGGAGTCGAGCTCGGCGGCGCCAGCCGCGACGGCCAGCGTCGCCAGGAACGGCAAAGCGAGCAGCGCGTGTCGCAATCGTTGCCACGCGTTCGCCAGTGCCGGAATTGCCGGCTCGCGGGACCGTCCCGCGCGGTGTCGCGATGCGAGGTCAACGTCGCTGTCGTGCATGGTCCAAATGCCTCCCGACATGGCTTGCGTTTGTCCGATTTCTTCACGCGCCTCATCCGCGGCAGACGGCGATCGTAAAGCGACTATAGTACTGCAAGCGGCGCGGAGCCAACGAGATCGCCTCGTGTCGCTCTCGACCGGCAGCGGATCCGGGGCGTCGCGACGCGCGGTCGCCCGTGGCGTCGATCCGCGACGACGCCAATTCCACAATCTTATTGTGGGTTATTGGCGGAGATGCATGGACACACCGCTGGATTAGGGTGAAATGGCAGGCACTTTCCGCTCAATTTACCCTTGCCACATTCTAAAAAATGCGGTTAACCTTTTATTGGTGTTTTCGGTTTGCATCGAGATGTTTGTGACCGGTGTCGCGACTTTCTCGAACGATCGTATCAAGATCGAGAACATGTAAGCTTGTCGTCCGTCAACCGGTCTGACAGAAAATTCCAACAACAAGTCAGACGCTGCTAACGAGAAGACGGCAACTGGAAACGTCCGGACCTCGGGAAACAACGGGCCGGGTCCAGAGGCAGGGAAGCTGTCGGAGAGGTATGCTTTTCATCCAATGGATCCGCTCGAGAGTTTCCCCTCAATGGGAGGAAACTTCATGAGAGCGAGCTTTCGTACCGTTATGTTGGCGCTTATCGCGGCGCCACTTGCAGCCGGGACGGCGGCGGCAAACAGCGAGTTGATATCGCTGTCGAAAAACGCGGCCAACTGGGCCATGCCCACCGGCGACTATGCCAATACGCGCTACAGTGAACTGAAGCAGATCAACGCGAGCAACGCGAAGGATCTGCGGGTCGCATGGACGTTCTCGACCGGCGTCCTGCGCGGCCACGAAGGCGGTCCGCTGGTGATCGGCGACGTGATGTACATCCACACGCCGTTCCCGAACGTCGTCTTCGCGCTCGACCTCAAGAATGACGGTCGGATCATCTGGCGTTACGAGCCGAAGCAGGATCCGGACGTCATTCCGGTGATGTGCTGTGACACGGTCAACCGCGGCGTCGCCTACGGTGACGGGAAGATCTTCCTGTACCAGGCCGATGCCACATTGGTGGCGCTCGATGCCAAGACCGGCAAGCCGGTGTGGTCGGCGTCGAACGGCGATCCGAAGAAGGGCGCCACCGGTACCAGCGCGCCGATGGTCTTCAAGGACAAGGTGCTGGTCGGCATCTCCGGCGGCGAATTCGGCGTCCGCGGGCATGTCACCGCCTACGACATGAAGACGGGCAAGCAGGTCTGGCGCGGCTATTCGATGGGTCCGGATTCCGATACGCTGCTGGATCCGAACAAGACCACGCATCTCGGCCAGCCGGTCGGCAAGGACTCCGGCACGGCCACGTGGGAAGGCGACCAGTGGAAGATCGGCGGCGGCACGACCTGGGGCTGGTATTCGTACGACCCCGATCTGAACCTGGTCTATTACGGCAGCGGCAACCCCAGCACCTGGAACCCGGTGCAGCGCCCCGGCGACAACAGGTGGTCGATGACCGTCTTCGCCCGCGATGCCGACACCGGCATCGCCAAGTGGGTCTACCAGATGACCCCCCACGACGAGTGGGACTATGACGGCATCAACGAGATGATCCTTGCCGACATCCCGGTGAAGGGGCAGACCCGCAAGGCGCTCGTCCATTTCGATCGTAACGGCTTCGGCTACACGATGGACCGCGTCACCGGTGAGCTCCTCGTCGCCGAGAAGTACGATCCGGCGGTGAACTGGGCGACCCACGTCGACATGAAGACCGGGCGGCCGCAGGTGGTGGCGCAGTACAGCACCCATCAGCAGGGCGAAGACGTCAACACCAAGAACATCTGCCCGGCGGCCCTGGGCACCAAGGACCAGCAGCCGGCGGCGTTCTCGCCGCGGACGGGCCTTTTCTACGTGCCGACCAACCACGTCTGCATGGACTACGAGCCGTTCCGTGTTTCCTACACGGCGGGTCAGCCCTATGTCGGCGCGACGTTGAGCATGTATCCGGCCCCCGGCGGCACGCATCTCGGCAACTTCATCGCCTGGGATGCCGGCGCCGGCAAGATCGTCTGGTCGCTGCCCGAGCCGTTCTCGGTGTGGAGCGGTGCGCTAGCCACGGCGGGCGACGTCGTCTTCTACGGCACGCTGGAAGGTTACCTGAAGGCGGTCGACGCCAAGACCGGGCGGTTGCTGTTCAGCTTCAAGACACCGTCCGGCATCATCGGCAACGTCAACACCTGGGAGCATAACGGCAAGCAGTATGTCGGCGTTCTCTCCGGCATTGGTGGCTGGGCCGGTATCGGGCTTGCCGCGGGCCTGACGGAAGACACGGCGGGGCTTGGTGCCGTGGGCGCGTACAAGGCGCTTCACAACTACACCCAGCTCGGCGGCGTCCTGACGGTGTTCTCGCTGCCGAACTGATCGTCCTCGCGACGAAGACAGACTAAATCGCCCGGCATCCTGATCTCGTATCACGATGCCGGGCGTTTCTCTCAGAGCGCCTCGTTGCCGCGCGTTGAAGCTGCGACGCCGTCGCGTTCTATTTAGTGTTTGGGGATGGACCCGGCTCGGGGTCCGCGACCCGTTCGAAAGACCGGCTCGACCAGATATTCACGGAGGATCCGATATGCTGCGTACCGCGATGTTAACCGGCCGACTGATGTGCGGCATCCTTCTGGCGATTGCCATACATGCGACGGCGGGGACCGCGGTTTTCGCGCAGGAGGAAAAGCCCTACACGGTGAAGAACGGCAAGGTCGACTGGTATACCTTCAGCGGCTTTCGCCGCTATCATTCGGAATGCCACGTCTGCCACGGGCCGGATGGCATGGGCAGCACGTTCGCTCCGGCGCTGGCCGAGTCGCTCAAGACGATGCCGTACGACCAGTACCTGGAAATCGTTGTCAACGGCAAGCAGGAGACCGGTGCCACCGGGCAGAGGGTCATGCCGGCCTTCGCTCTGAACAAGAACGTCATGTGCTTCGTCGACGACATCTATGCCTATCTGAAGGCACGCGCCGACGGCGCAATCGGCCGCGGCCGCCCGGACAAGGAAGCAAAGCCGGCCGAGGCGACCGAGCGCGACGATGCCTGCATGGGCAGTTGACGAGCGGGCCGCCGACTGCGGCGACCGCGCAAGCCGGATCTTTAGGCATGCGTCGGGGCTGGGCCCGCGGATGATTCGTGCGGCTGCAGGGAGTAGCGACGGATGAACGGCTTAAGGCAGCGATCTGGTCTCGGGCCAGCGGGGACCCGGCGTCCGACCGGCCTG
>JBFHDX010000026.1:0-37855 GCA_041584475.1 Alphaproteobacteria bacterium | reverse complement strand
GAGTCGCCCGCGCCGCCGAGGGCGAAAAGCCGGGAATGGCCGTCGGTGAGGTGGTCCGCACCGTGGTCACGATCGTCTCGTTCGACACCAGGAGCAACCTTGTCACCTTTGCCACGCCCGACGGCCTGATGCGCAGCGTCGTCGTGCGCGAGCCGGAGATGCAGCAGTTCGCGCGCGGTCTGAAGCCGGGCGACGAGGTCGAGGTGACGTTTACCGAGGCGCTCGCTATCGGCATCGTCGAAGCAGGCGGCTACTGAGCGCGGCGGCGCGCCCACCCCGCGCCGCCTCGGTCGGTAAGCGTTTCCTGCCTTCCCGCTTTACGCCTTCTTCAGCAGGTCGCGGATCTCCTCCAGCAGCAGTTCCTGCCGCGGCGGCGCCGGCGGCGCGGCCGGGGCCTCCGCCTCCTTCTTCTTCAGGCGGTTCATCTGCTTGATGACGATGAAGATCGCGAAGGCGACGATCAGGAAGTCGAGCACCGTGTTGACGAACACGCCGATATTGACGGTCGCCGCGCCCGCGGCCTTCGCCGCCTCGAGGCTTGCGTAGTCGCCGCCCGAGAGGTTGATGAAGATCTCGCTGAAATCGACGCCGCCGAGCAAGAGCCCGATCGGCGGCATGACGATGTCGTTGACGAGCGACGAGACGATCTTGCCGAACGCCGCGCCGATGATGATGCCGACCGCCATGTCGACGACGTTGCCGCGCATGGCGAAGGCCTTGAACTCCTGGAACATGGTGTGCCCCCTCGATGGTTGTCGATGCGCGATGGTGGCGCGGGAGCGCGGGCCGGGCAATCGGCAATCGTTCGCGGTATCGAGGGGGCGCTTAATGGGGGGTCACAGGACTCATTTCCCTTGGCAATTAAGTCCTGTGTCCCCTCGACAAGATGTGCCTTTGAGGCGCCGGCCCGTGCTAGCGTGCGCGGTCACGCGAGCCCGGCAACGGCACGAAAGGCCGTCAGCCATGGTCGGCGAACCCGTCCAGCCGCACAACATGAAGGCCGCCTCGATCTGGGGGACGGCGGGAACCCGGTACGAGAAATTCAGCGAGCATTTCGGCGACGCCATTCTCCACTGCATCGATCGTCTGGCGCCGCGGCCCGGTGAACGCATCCTCGACGTCGCCAGCGGCACCGGCTGGGGTACGCGCCGCATCGCCGCGCTCGGGGCGCACGCGCACGGCATCGATTTCGCGGGCGACCTTGTCGAGGCGGCCCGGCGGCTGACGCGCGAGGCCGGGCTCGCGGTCGAATTCAGCATCGCCGATGCGGAGCACCTGCCGTTCGAGGATGCGAGCTTCGACGCCGTCATGTCGACCTTCGGCGTCATGTTCGTGCAGCGGCCCGAGGCGGCCGCCGGCGAGCTGGCGCGGGTCTGCAGACCGGGGGGCCGGCTGGCACTGACGACGTGGCCGCCAGACGGGACGCTGGCGCGGCTCACGAACGACGTACTGGCGCCTTTCCGGCCGCCGCCGCCCGACCCGCCGCCGCCGTCGCAGTTCGCCTGGGGCCGGCGCGATCGCGTCACGGAGCTGCTGGCTTCCACCTTCGAGCTTCGCTTCGAGACGGGATGCAGCGTGCTGCGCGCCCCTTCGGGCGAGCAGGTGTGGGAGCTGTGGCGCGGGAACCACGGCCCGACGATGGCCACGCTCGCGGCGCTGCCGGCGGGCCGCCGGGGGCAACTGCGCGACGCGTTCGTCGCCTACCACGAGCGGTTCCGGGACGAACGCGGCGTCGCCATGCCGCGCGACTACCTGCTGACGCTCGGCACGCGGAAACAAGGGGATTGAGAGGCACCGTAATTCAGGGGACACCTGTCAAGGTGACACAGCGCTCCTAATGAGGGGACCGTGGGTTCGCGTGCGAACCCGATCACCGATCGTATCCGCGTGCGCTGGCGTGTCCGAAAAAGGCCACCATAACCCTACAAATCGTATGGCAATGCCGCTAAGCTGTCTCCAGCGGCCGGCATGACGGGGTGGCCTGCCGCGACCGACGCCGGGCATCGCGAGGCACGCCGACGGCGCGCCCGCCGGGACGCAAACCGAGCCCCGCCCGGCCGGGATCGAAACCGCAGCGACGAACGATTCAATAAGCGACCGGGGAAGGGTGCCGCGCGGCTTCGGCTGCGGCGACCCTTTACCAATGTCGGGAGACGTACGATGAAAGCCGGACTTTCACTGCTTGCGATCATGTTGCTCATGCTGACGGCGCCTGCCCTCGCGCAGACGACCGAGGCCGTGGATTCCAAGGCGCGGGGCGGCGTCGTCGCGCTCGCCGACCGGGTGACGGCGCTCGAGGGCCTCGTCACGCAGCTCCAGTCCGAACTCGCCGGCGCCCGCACGGCACTTGCCGCGCTCGAGGGCGCGCTCGCTGCGGCGCAGGCCCGGGTCGACGGACTCGAGGCCGGTCTCGCCGCGGCGGACGGGCGGATCGGGACGCTGGAGGCGGGTCTCGCCTCGGCGAACGACCGGCTGGCGCTGGCCGAGGGCCGGATTGCCGGACTTCTCTCGGATGTCGCCCATCTGCAGGCCAGCGATTCGACGCAGAACGACATCATCATCGGGCTGCGCGTCGACCTGAGCGACGCCCAGCGCATCGCGCTTCGCTCGGAGACCCGCTCGTCGGGCGGCGTGGCGACGAAGCTGTCGCTGAAGGACCCGATCTTCACCTTCCGCGTGAACAACGCGGCGACGGTGTCGGCGATCGACGAGACGCTGGCGACGCTCGTCGTTCTCCGCTGCAGGTTCGCCCTGTCGGGCTGTACCGACCCGGCGAGCGACCCGGTGTTCGACGCGCTGCCGCCCGACTCCCTGCTCACCTTCGAGACGACCGTCGGCGCCTGGGAGGCGGACCTGGCGGGCCTGAAGTCGCTGGCCCAGTCGGGCACGGTTCAGGTTACCGAGCGTGAGCTGCTGACCGTGCTCGATACGATCGAGACGGACATGGCGACCCTGGCGGACCTGACGCAGCTGGCCGCGTTCAACCTGCAGAACCGCATGCAGGCGATCAGCCGGGCCATGCAGACCCTGTCCAACATTGCGAAGGCCATGCACGACACGTTGGTGGCGATCATCAACAACCTCAGGGCGTGAGGACCGCGCCCGCGGCGCTCACCCCGTTCGTGCCCGCCGCCAGCGACGAGCCCCTCTCCCGCCTGCGGGGGAGGGGTCGGGGAGGGGGTCGTGGCCTCGCGCCGCCACGCGCACCCGATCGCAGGAGCACTCCTCCCGCGGTAACCGCGCGGCGCCAAGGGCGCCGGATCGAAGATCCGTCGCAGCGATCCCGTGGCCATCCCGCCACGCGGTCTTTGCGCCGGGCGGCGTCGCTCCGGCCATCCCGGCGCTCGGCGCTGGCCGGCTGGGCGGATCACAGGATCTCCCCCTAGCCTTCGCGGGCCGGCTGGCGCACACTGGGGGCGCCCGCGCGCGGTCGCGGGTGCATGCCAGCAACGAACAAGAACCAGCCGGAGGCCCGCCATGCCGAAGCTCGAAACCATCCTCGTTCCGATCGACGTCGCCCAGCCCGAGGCCGCCGAAGCGGCGCTGGCGCTGGCGCGCGACGCGGCGAAGGCGTATGGCGGGCAGCTCGTGCTGCTCAGCGTGCTGGCACCGGTGCCCGGCTACGTCAAAGCGCAGCTGCCGGCCTCGCTGCACGAGCAGTCGGTCGAGTTCGCGACCGGGGCGCTGAAGAAGCTCGCCGCCAAACACGAGGTGGAGGAGGACGCGAAGACCGTCGTGCTCGACGGCCACCCCTCGACGCGCATCCTCGAATATGCCGGGGAGGCCAGCGTCGACCTCATCGTCATCGCCTCGCACGACCCGGGCATGGCCGATCTGTTCCTCGGCTCGACCGCGGCGCGCGTGGTGCGCCACGCGCACTGCTCGGTGCTCGTCGTGCGGGCGAAGCGAAAATAGCGGGGTCACGCTCGGCCGGCCAGCGGGATGGCTGGAGCAACGGACCGAAGATTTCGAGACCGCGCGGCGGGATGGCCGCGGGACCGGGGCCCCGGATTTGACATCCGGGGCCCTGTGGCGCCGCGCGGTCACTGCGGGAGGAGTTCTGCTTCGATCCGGCGCCCGTGGCGCTGGCCGGCCCCGCCCACCCCCTCTCCAACCACTCTCCCTTGGCGGGAGAGGGCAGGGTGAGGGGGTAATTAACGGGACACAGTACTAGTTTCTCGCAGAAATTAAGTACTGTGTCCCCTTAATTACTGTGTCCCCTTATTGGCCCGCCGTGCCGACCCCCCGTCAATCCCGCTTCTCGTAGAAATCCGCCAGCACGGCGAGGCCGCGGCGCAGGATCTCGAGGCCGGTGCGGCCGACCGCGTCGCCGAGGCACGCCACCGCGACGAGCTCGCCGGCGGCGACCGGTCCGACGGCGCGGATCGCGTCGCGGAACGCGCGGTAGGCGTCCTCGCGGCGGGCGAGGCGGTCGACGCGCTCGCCGCCGTCGACGAGCTCGGCGTAGCCGCCGGTGACCGAGGCCTCGAGCCCGGCGCGCATCCAGTCGCGGCGCAGCCGCAGGCCGGCGTCGCGCCGGCGGCGGTTCGCGGCCGCATCGCCGGGGCCGAGCTGGCCGCGCCGGAAATAGCGCTCGAGCGCGTCCTGGGTGAGCACGCGGGCGCGCACGCCGCCGCCGGGGGCGCGCTCGAGGCGCGGCCGGCCGGGGCGGGCATAGCGCTCGCGCGGGCCGAGATCGGCGGCGCTTGCCGGCGGCGGCGGCGGTGCGGGTGCGGGGGCCGGGCGGCGCGGTTTCCGGGGCGTCGGGCGGGCGGGCGGTCGTGCGGTCATGCGGGCTCCTCGGTCGGTTGCGGTCTCGGGTCGATTCGGGGACACGGCGATGCGGGGTCAATTCGGGGACACGGCACCAATTTCCTGCGGCAATTCACCGCCGTGTCCCCAAAATTGCCGCGCAGGCGCGCGAACCGGCGGTGTGAGCGGCCGCCCCCCTCGATGAGCCGCGCCAGCTGCTCCACCGCGTGGGCCGGCGCCGAGCAGCCGCCGCAGGCGGCGTAAGCGAGCCGCCATAACGATGCGCCGGCCCGCATCAATCGGCGTCCCCCTCGATGAGCCGCGCCAGCTGCTCCACCGCGTGGGCCGGCGCCGAGCAGCCGCCGCGGGCGGCGTAAGCGAGCCGCCATAACGATGCGCCGGCCCGCATCAATCAGCGTCCCCCTCGATGAGCCGCGCCAGCTGCTCCACCGCGTCGGCCGGCGCCGAGCAGCCGCCGCAGGCGGCGTAAGCGAGCCGCCATAACGATGCGCCGGCCCGCATCAGCCGGCGTCCCCCTCGAGCAGCGCTGCCAGCTGTTCGACGGCGTGGGCCGGCGTCTCGGCGTGGATCAGCCGCGCCTCGTGGCCGAGCGCGCGCAGGCTCGCGGCGAAGCGCTGCTGCGCCAGCAGCGGCCGCGCCCGCGGCGGGGCGAAGCCGACCAGCAGCACCCGGCCGCGCAGCCAGACGACCAGGTCGGCGGCGCCCGGGCGCAGCGCCCGCGCCGGCACCACGCGGCCGTCCCGGTCGTCGCGGCCCGCGGGGTCATCGGGGTCATCGGGGGCATCGCGTGCGTCGCGTCCGGCGCCTCGCGGTCCGCCGTTGCCGGACCCGGGCGCTGCGGGGCGGCGGGGCGCGGCGGGCCCGGATGCCGGCGGTGCCTCCGCCCCCGCCGGCAGCAGCAGGAAGCTGACATCCCGCGCCAGCGTCTCGCGGCTCAGCAGGTAGAGCGCCGCGGCGCGACGCAGCGCCGGGCGGTCGAAGCTGGGGCGGCCGCTGCGCGGGCGGCCCGCGAGCGCGACCGTCGGCTGGCGCTGGCGGCGTGGCGGCGGTCTCATCGGCGGCTCCGCTGGGCCGGCCTGGCCGCGGCACGGGATCGCAGCGCGCCCGCCGCCGCCGGCTCCGAGGCGCCGGTCTCCGGCAGCAGGCCGACGGCGCAGCGTCCGGCGCTGCCGTCCGGGTCGGCCCAGAAGCGCCGCCCGCAGTCCGGGCAGCGCAGCAATTCGATGCCGCCGGCCTCCGCACGCGGCGCACTCGGCGCGTGTGGCCAGGGTGGCGGCGACGGCGGCGCTGGCGACGTTGGCGGGGGCGTCGCCCGGAAGCGCATCAGGCAGCGCCGGCAACGCACGCCGGCGGCGTCGGGCGCCCGCTCGCCCCGGCCCATATGAGCCTTCCGCGCACCCTCGCCCTGGCCGGGATAAGCGTGCCGTGTTCCCTCGCCCGGGTCGGACGCGTGTTGCGCCTCGCCGCCCGGGCCGGCATATGCGTGCCGTGAGCCCTCGCCTGGACCCGAAGCGTGCCGTGTTCCCTGACCTGGGTCGGACGCGTGTTGCGCCTCGCCATCCACACCGTAAGTGTGCTGCCGCTCGCCGTCTTGTCCGAGATGAGCGTACGGCCCGCCCTCGCCCGGGCCCATATGAGCTTGCCGCACACCCTCGTCCGGGCCGGGATAAGCGTGCCGTGTTTCCTCGCCCGGGCCCCGGTCAGCCGCCGCGCGGCGGTTCGTGTTAGCGGTCGCCTCGCATTCTTGCCGCTTATGTCTCATCGCAACCCTCCCTGTTGCCTGCTGAGCGAAATCCGCTCCCCGATGCCTGGTGTCTCTCGGCCGTTGCCCGGTGGCTCGTGTCGCGTGTCTGGCGTCTCGTGTCTGGCTCCTGGTGTTTGCTGTCTCGTCTCCGCTGTGCGATCCCTCGTCCCTGGTCGCTGATTTGACGCTGCGCCGCGGGCCTAGTCTGCGAGCCTGACCCGCGAGGCTGGTCCGCAAGTCCGATCCGTGAGCTCGGGCCCCGCGCCCCGCGTCCCACGCCCCGCGTCCCACGCCCCAACGCCCCAACGCCCCAACGCCCCAACGCCCTTTGGCCGATCACCGATCACCGATCACCGATCACCGATCACCGATCACCGATCACCGATCACCGATCACCGATCACCGATCACCGATCACCGATCACCGATCACGATCCGGCTGAACCGGCCGGCAGCGCCGTTCGGAGTCGCGCAAGGTTATGCATTATGCGCATTATTCCTGGAACGTCAAGTGAAAAATGCGTTTTGTGCATTGACAATCGTGCTGATTGGTCACATTAATGCGATAGACGCATCGAAAGCCGGGTTTTGCCATGGAAGAACTGTTCGACGCACGCGCGCTGGGCCGCAGGATCCGAGAGCTACGCGAGTCGCTGGACCGGACGCAGACGGCGTTTGCCGCGATGCTGGGGGTCGATCAGTCGACGGTCGCACGCTGGGAGAACGGCCACATGCCCAAGGAGGCCCACATCGCGCGCCTCGCCGCAATGGCCGGGCAGCACCCGGCGGAGTTCGTCTACGGCCGGCCGGGTCGGGCGCGCCGCCACATGGCGCCGGTGGTCGGCTATGTCGGCGCCGGCCAGCAGGTGTTCCCGGTCGACGACCACGCGCTCGGCTCGGGCATCGACGAGGTCGAGGCGCCGGCCGAGGTCGGTGGCCGCTCGGTCGTCGGCGTGCGCGTACGCGGCGATTCGATGCATCCGATGAAGGACGGCTGGCTGCTGTTCTATCGTCGCGAACAGGAAGGCGTGCCGGCGGACTGCATCGGCAGGCTGTGCGTCGTCCAGGTCGCCGGCGACGGCCCGCTGCTGGTCAAGGAGCTGCGCCGCGGCTACGCGCCGGGCAGCTGGACGCTGCTGAGCTGGAGCGCGGCGCCGATCGAGGACGTCGCGCTGTCCTGGGCCGCTCCGGTGCTCTCGATCAGACCCGCCTAGCGGCGCGGTCCGCTATCCCGGGACGGCGAACGGGCGGCGACCGAACCGCAGGCGACGGACCCGCAACCGTGGCCGCCGGTGGCCGCAGCGGCATCGCGTTTTCGTCTGGAACACACGAGGGGTCTATATGCGTATTTAGAATATTTTTGCTTGACAGTAAATATGCGAATATTGCATAATCCGCGCTCCCCGCCCGGCGACGGGCATGCGACAGGAGACGGCATGACGGCGAACGATCCCCGCACTCCGCGGGAAGCGAACGAGCGACGGACAATCAACAATCCCCCGAGCGCGGACGATCCCCCCGATTCCCCCAAAGCGCAACGCATCCCGCAGGAACCGGTTCGGCGCGACAATTCCCCGGACAGGCCCGTCGAAAGCCCCCGGAACAGCCGTGCCGAGAATACGTTGGAAGATATCCTCGCCGCGGTCCGTGACGCCGCCCGCAACAGCGGTCGTCGCTCGCTGCGCCGCCACGCTCGCGCGTACCGGCGCGACGCCCGTGCCCTGTTCGCCGCCTGCTTCCCGGCGAGCCGCCCCGCGGTGCTGACCGCCCTCGCGGCGCCCGGCGATGCCAGCGCGACGCACCGCCTTTGCCGCGCGCTGTGGCGCGACCTGCAATGCGCCCGCGCGTTGCCGCGCTGCCTGACCGGCCGGCCGCTGCGCATCGCCGCGCTGCGCCTGCTGTTCGCCGGCGAGTGCACGCGCTATCTCCGCCAGCGCGATGCGGCTGCGGCAATGCCGTCGGCTCGGCCGCCCCTGACCACCGGCGACTGGCTCAGCGGCTTGTGCCGTGCCATCGAGGCGGGCCCGGCGCCGGCCCCGCGCGCGCGGCGACGCCCGCGGGGTCCGGTCGTGGTCGCGCAGCGCAGCGCGATTACGGCGCGAAGCCGGGCCCGAGCAGCGGACACAGGAAGTAGACGTCGCCGCTGAACCCCGGGTCCTCCATGACGCCGTCACCGTCGTCGACCCACCAGCGACCGCCGACATAGCCGTGGTCGCCGGGGCCGAACGCGGTCTGCAGGCCGGTCGGCCCGCCCGCCTCGAGCAGCTGGAACGGCCCCTCGTTCGGCAGTACCGCCAGCACGATCGAATCGTAGGCGAGGCCCTGGCCGGTGACGTAGACGACCGGCCCATTGCCGCGCGCCGGCGGCGGCGACGGCGGGTTGCCGTTGCGCAGGCCCTGCGCGGAGGCGCCGGCGGCGATGCCGAGGCCGGCGGCGAACAGCAGCGCCGACAGCGCCGCCCTGACCGTCTTTGGTAAGTCCATCTTTCTCTCCCTTCGTAGCTGGCAATGTCCTGCGCCGATGCGCAGGCCCGAAGGGATAGCGGCGAGAGTTCACGGGACCATCCGCTGCCGCTCACGAAACCGTCCCCGTCGAGGCACGGTGGTCAAATCCGCGTGAGGGGCGGCAGATCAGCGATACGGGACGCGCAGTCCCGCGCTTAGCCTCAGTCCGTTGCTCCGAGCATTTTCCGCAGATTGGCCCAGATTGCGGCGATGTCGCACGCCGCCCCGCCCTCGGGCCGCATCTCCATCCGCCGGCCGCCATGGCGGCGGCGGATGTATCGTGCCAGCGCACCGTGCCGGCGGTAACGGCACCCGTGTCCTTGATGAACGAAGCCGCCTCGTCCAGCAGATGTTCGTTGTCCGGTGAACAAATCACATTCGGAACGCAACAGGTGCGCACCCGTAGAGCACTATCCGATTAGTTCGCTCCAGCCCGCTCCGCCACCCGGCCACCCAACGGTATCGCACGCTTCAGGTGGCCGGGCGGGGGAGCGGGCCGGCGCCGATTCCACGTCAGTGGATGACGTCCTAGCGACCATGCGAGGACCATCGTTTCCGGCGCTCAGCCTGCGCGCGTGAAATCCTGCGGCAGGCGGCCGGCGAGGTAGTCCCACAGCTGGGTGATCTCGGCCGCGGCCTCGCCCGCGTCTTCGCTTTCCATCACCGTAGCGCCGCCCTCCATCGCCTTCTGAAAGGCCGGACGGCTGTGAACCGTCACCGGTGCGACGGTGCCGTGCTTCGCCAGTTCGACCGTGATCGCCCCGGTCATGCGCGCCTGGCGGATTGCCTTGTTGACAACGAAGATGCTCTTGCGGCCGAGCACGAGCGCAACTTCCGATGTCATGTCCGCGGCGAACAGATCCTTGGGGTCGGGCCGGCACGGCACGACGACGACGCTGCTGGCGGCGATCACCTGCTCGACGGTCTCGTCCATCGCCGGCGCGGTATCGATGATGCAGAGCTTGGCCCCCATACCGCGCAGCCGGTCCAGTGCCTCGCCGATATTGGCCGCCGCGCGATGCGAAGAAAGGGCCGGCTTTCGGCCCTTGCGCCGGTTCCACCAGGCGGCGAGCCCGCCGCGCGCGGCGGTGTCCATCACCACCACCGGGCCCAGGCCGGCGCGTTCCGCCTGGATCGCCAAGTGGGCGGCGAGCATGCTCTTGCCCGAACCGGCGGCGACCGAGGCGAGCGACATGACGGCGAGGCCGACGCCATGCCTCTCCGCCAGCTCGCGTAGCTCCTGTTCAGACAGGCCCTGGTATGCGCCGCTGCTCATCCCCGATCCGTTGCCGTGATCGCAGGCGGCCGGGGGCACCCTCGACCGTGCGCTCCACTAGCACGGGAACGGCAGCAACGGCAAGTTTCGGCGCTCCGTCAGCCGACGGCCGGCCCCTCAGCGCACGGTCGCGCCGGTCCAGGCCGGGGGATCGCTGGCCGGGAAGGATTCGATGCCGGCTTCGTCGACGCGGTCGACGATGACATCCCGGTCGGCGAGGGAGGCGTCCATGCGTCCGCCCGCCCGACGGGGGTCCGCTGTCTGCCGCGGTTGCGGCTCGGTGGGACGCGGCCGGAAATTATCGGCATAGCTCTTCGGCCGGCGTACTCGGCGGCGCCCCGTAACGAGCTCGTAGGACCAGCCCTGACGCTCGGCGAAAGCGACCGCCTGATCGCGGTTGGCAAACCGCAATTGCACCTGCTGGGTGACGTCGTCCGATGCGGTCCAGCCCATCAGCGGTTCGATGTCGGGAGCCGAACGCGGCTCGAACTCGAGCTGCCAGTAGCCGGCCCTGGAAAGGCCCGCTTGCATCGGATCGGGGGCGAACCCGCGGATGCGCACCTTGGCCCCGGGCGCCGACTGCGGCACCAGCGGCTGCCGTGCGGGCGCGCGACGCCCAGCGGCATCCGGTACGGCCGCGGCATGTGATTTTTCGGAATCGGCTCTCGATCGTTTCTGCAACGCGTTGCCATGCATCGTCACACCACCCACAGGCGTCGGGCCGGGCACGCGGCGGCGGCCGTCGTGGGACCGGCCGATTTGCCTTATGCAGTTGATCTATTAAGATTTCCTGCAGCTTCAAGAGGGCCGTCGGGGTCGTCAACGAAGCCGTTATCCCCTACTCGAGCGGACCGAGTCCACCACCGCCGGGCAGCTCCAGGATGACCGCATCGCCAGCCGGCACGATCTGTTTTCCCTTGCCCCGAAGCCGCCCGCCCGAAGCCAGTCGGATTGCGCCGGGGGCGCCGTCGCCGCCGCCGTCGCGGCCACGCGCCGGATGGTCGATCCGGTCGAACAGGGCGAAGATCGCGAACGGCGCGCCGTGGGCGTGGGCGATCTCGATCGTCTGCCCGTCACCGCCGCGGTACCTGCCAGCACCGCCGGATCCGACCCGGTATTCCTTGCGGCGGAAAATCAGCGGCGCCACCGATTCGGTGATTTCGACGGGCGTGTTGCGCACGCCGGACGGAAACGCGGTCGCCGACAGGCCGTCCCGGCCCGGGCGGGCGCCGGTACCGCCGGAATGGAATATCGTGACTGAGAACGCCTCCCGCTCGCCGTAGTCGTGTTCGCCCGTGATCCCGCGGCCGTCGGACAGCATCGGGTTCCAGAGGCTCGACGAACCTTCCGCCGGCGCGGCGCCCGGTAGCGCGCGCGCGAGACAGCCGATCACCACGTCGGGCAGCATCTGGCCGATAACGTGGCGCACCGCGACCGCGGCGGGACGGGGCGCGTTCAGGATACAGCCTTGCGGCGCGGACACGCCGATCGGGCCGAGCGAACCGGAATTGTTCGGGATGCGGCTGCCGACGAGACAGCGTATGCCGAATGACGCATAGGCCTGGGTATAGGTGATCGGTACGTTTATGCCGCGCGGGGACATGCCGGAGGTGCCAGCGAAATCGACCGAGATGCCGTCGCGCGCGATCAGCATGCGCGCGCACAGCGTCACCGCCCGCCCATAGCCGTCGACGGTCATCTCGTTCTCGTACGTGCCGGGCGGCAGCTTCGCGATCTCGTCCAGCATCGCCGCCCGGGACGTCGCGACGATATGGTCGCCGATCCCTGCCAGGTCATTCAGCCCGAACTCATCCATCAGCTCGAGCAGGCGTGCGCCACCGAGGCCGTTGCAGGCGGTGAGCGAGTAAAGATCCCCCGTCACCTGAACCGGCTCCCGTACATTGGCGCGCACGATCTCGAACACCGGCTCGACCGGGACCCCCGCATCGAACAGTTTTACGATCGGGACGCAGAGACCCTCCTCGAAAACCTCGCCGCAGTCGGGGCCGAACCCCGGGCCGCCGATATCGACGACGTGCACCGTCGAGGCAAAGAGCGCGACCGGCGCGCCGCCCCGGAAAACCGGTGTCACGGCCGTGAAGTCGAACAGGTGCCCCGTGCCGAGCCACGGGTCGTTGGTCACGTAGACGTCGCCGTCCGCCATGCGCCGCGGCGGGAATTTCTCGAGAAAGCGGGGTACCGACGCCGCCATCGCGTTGACGTGGCCCGGCGTCCCGGTTACCGCCTGCGCCAGCATCCGGCCTCGCAGGTCGAACACCCCGGCCGAAAGATCGCCCGCTTCGCGCACGGTCGTCGAGAACGCCGTCCGGATCAGTGCCTGCGCCTGCTCCTCGACGATGGCGATCAAGCGATCCCAGATTACCTGATCCCGGACCCCGACCCTGCCCGCCGCGGTCGCAGGTGTCGCCGCGGCGACGCGTTCGATCACGAGATCCCCCTGCTTGTTGCCGAAAGCACGAAATCCCTCCGGTACGATCGTCGTCGTTTGCGCCTCGGCGATCGCCGCCGGACCGGCGCAGGTCGCCCCCGGCGGCAGGCCCGCCCGATCATGGAGTTCCGCGGCAATCGCCGCACCCCGCCCGGGAAACCGAATGTCACGTATGCCGACAGCGCGCGCCTCGACAGCAGTCGGCCCCGTGCCCGGTGGCCGGCCTGGCCGATGGTCCGCGGGCGTTTCCGGCCGCGGCGCGGACAGGGTCGTCGACCAGGTCAGGATCTCGATATCCAGTCCGGGCACCAGGCGGCCGTACTGACGTCCGTATTCGCGCTCGAACGCCCGGCGCACGGAATCGCCGAACTCACCCGTGTCGGTGCCCGGCTGCGGCAGCGGTACCTTTATTTCGTGTCCCTGCCCGACGTAGCGGGCATAGGCATGCCGCACCTCGTCGAGCGCCGCATCCGGCTCGGCCAGCCTGATCACCGTTTCGGCTTCCGCGCGCATCGCGTCGAACATGTCGCGAATCGCATCCGCATCGGCGTCGGTCCCACGCATGTAGCGGCTGCGCACGACCTCGTAGGCAACCGGCGCCAGCAGGAAGCCGACCGCCGAGCCGACGCCGGCATGCGCCGGTACGATGATTCGACCGATGCCGAGTTTCTCGGCCAGCCGTGCCGCATGCAACGGAGCGGCGCCGCCGAACGCGATCATCGTGCGGCCGGCAAGCTCGGTCCCGCGCTCCGCGGCGTGAACCCGCGCCGCCGCCGCCATGTTCTCGTCGACGATCTCGATGACTCCTTCAGCGGCGCTGGCGGCATCGAATCCGAGCGGCACACCGACATGTTTGGCCAGCGCCGCCTCCGCCGCCGCCCTGTTGAGCATGATCGATCCACCCGCGAATTCTTCGGGGTCGATTCGGCCCAGGACCAGGTTGCCGTCGGTAACCGTCGGTCGCCGGCCCCCCAGCCCGTAACAGGCGGGGCCCGGGTCGGCGCCGGCACTGTGCGGGCCAACCGTTATCCGACGGAGCCCATCGACCGCGGCGATCGAGCCGCCGCCGGCCCCGATCTCGACCATCTCGACAACCGGGACCTTCACCGGCATGCCGCTCCCTTTCATGAAGCGGTGTGCGCGATCGACCTCGAAGCAGCGGCCTAGCATCGGCGTTCCATCGTCGATCAGGCAGATTTTGGCCGTCGTGCCGCCCATGTCGAAGCTGACCACGCGGTTCTCGCCCATGCCCTGCGCGATACGGGCGGCGAGGATCGCGCCGCCGGCCGGACCGGACTCGACGAGGCGAACGGGAAACCGGGTCGCCGTCTCCATCGTCACGAGATGCCCGCCCGACGTCATGAGCAGGCACGGACAGCCGAATCCCCCAGTTGCCAAGAATTCGACGACATCTGCGAGGTAGCGCGAGACAAGAGGCTGCACATAGGCGTTGGCGACGGTCGTCGATTGCCGGTCGTACTCGCGGATCTCCGGACAGACATCGGACGACACGCTGATCATGAGCTCGGGCATTTCGGCGCGCAGAATGTCGGCAATGCGTTGCTCGTGCAGCGGATTGGCGTAGGCATGCAGGAGGCCGATCGCCACCGATTCGATGCGCTCCGCCGCCAGCGTCGGCAGCAGCGCCTGGACGCTCCGCTCATCCAGCGGCTCCAGCACCTCGCCGAGGTGGTTCATCCGCTCGCGCACGGGAAGCCGAAGCTTCCGCGGCACGAGCGGCGGGCGCCGTTCTGCCTGAATGTCGTACTGGTCGAACCGGTTCTCGTACGCCATCTCGAGCGAATCGCGGTGGCCTTCGGTGACGATCAGGGCCGTGCGCGCACCGCGGCGCTCGATCAGCGCGTTGGTGGCGAGCGTCGTGCCGTGGATGATCAAGCCGACCTGGGACGGCTTCGTGTTCGCGGCGTCGAGCACCTGCCGTACCGCCGCCATGAATCCGTTGGCCGGCGCGTGCGGCGTCGTCAGAACCTTCGCGGTGTGCAGCGCGTCGCCGGTCTGAAGCACCGCGTCCGTGAAGGTGCCGCCGATGTCCACGGCAATGCGTATGGCTGATGTCCCCCGCGGCATGTCCGACGCTCGCGATTGCTGCACCGAAATCGTAGCAACAACGGTGTCCGACGGGGAAGCGGCGCGCCTCGCTCGCACGGTCAGCAATCGCCGGCAGACCTCGGCAGTCGGCACGAAAATTGCGTATCGCGTTGCCCCGAATAGCATTTTTGCATTCCGCGAAATTCATTCATCGACCGGATTCGGAGCGATCCGGGCGACTACCGGAGCAAGTAACGGAGGATTTGATGCACAGATTCGTATCACGACTGTCGCTGGCTATCGTGCTCGCGTTGCCGATGCTGGCCGCCGCCTTGCCGTCCTATGCGCAGGGCGGTGTTACGCTCGTCATCGGGCGCATCACCGACTCGCCGGACAAGCACGAGAAGCGATTGACCGCGATGGCCGAATACCTGGCCACCGAGCTGGCCGATTACGGCGTGTCCAACATCGACATTCTGATCACCGCGAACGAGGACGAGATGGCCACGGCGCTGCGTCGCGGCCGGGTCGATATCCTGTCGGAGACGCCGTTCATGGCGCTGCAGCTGCAGGCGGAAGGCGTCGTCGACATCCTCATGCGCGAGTGGAAGAAGGGTGTGCCCGAGTATCACAGCGTCATCTTCGTGCACAAGGACGCGGCGATCTCGTCGATCGAGGACCTCGCCGGCAGGCGAATCGCCTTCGAGGACGAAGGCTCGACGTCCGGCTACATGCTGCCGCGCAACGCGATCGAGCTTGCCGGTCTGGCGCTTGCCCGACTCGCCAAGCCCGTCGATCCGGTTCCGGCCGGTCGGGTGGGTTTCGCCTTCACCGGAAGCGAGACGAAGGTGGCGCAGTGGGTGAACCAGGGCATCGCCGATGCAGGCGCGCTCAGCAACCTGGACTGGGCGGATGAGGAGACCGTTCCGGCTGAAATCAAGGCCAACTTGCAGGTCGTTTACGAGACCCGGCCGGTGATCCGATCGACCCTGATGGTCAACGCGTCGCTTCCGGCCGAGGTCAAGGAGCGCATCGCCGAAATCCTCGAGCACATGCACGAGACCGAGGAGGGCCGCAAGGTCATGAAGACCTATTCCAAGGTCAAGCGCTACGACCGTATCGAAGGCGATGCGCTGCAGGGACTCGAGGAAGCTCACCGAATCATGATGCGCATGCGCAACCGCGCCAGCTGACGCTTTCGCACGCGCGATCCGGCTGCCGGCCGGGTCTTCGCTGAACCGGGGGCGGCGGGCCGATGGCCCGCCGCCCTTCGTGCGCAGGCAACCGGTTTGGCACGGCCACGTGCGACGTCGCCGGAAATTCGGCCGATCCTGCCCCGCACGGCATTTTCACGCGCGGGCATGGCCGGATCGGAGAAATACTTGCAATTTGAGCCAATTGCGACCATATCTAAGCCATTCAGTTCGCAGAGAAACCGGCACGTCCGGCGTGTTGGTACCGCCGCCCGGGCCGGAGTGTCCCTTGGAGAGCGCTGAGCTGAACGCCGTACGCGCCCGTCATACTGCAGGCGCGGCGGGTGGCGGCCGACAGGCCGCGCGCACCCGGCGGCGCCGCCATGGATGGCGGGACGACGGGACAGGGAGAGACGCCGCGACGGCAGAGTGTTGTTCAACAAGGACTGCGAGTCAGCAGCAAGATGGATCGGTCATGGTTGTGAATCGGAAGCGGTTGGAAAACGCCGGCGACAACGTCGCCGAGCTGGAGCAGACGGATGCGGGCGATGCCGCCCAGAAGACCGACAGCGGGCAGAAGCTTCGGCGCTGCCTGCTGTGCGGCGAGGATTTCCCCAGCACCTGGGCCGGCGAGCGGATCTGCCGGCGCTGCCGGTCGAGCAACACCTGGCGCCAGGGATAACGGGAAGGGCCGTCGGGGGAGGTGACGGGACGGCCCCAGCTTCGTCAGCGATACGAGAGAGAGACGTGAAGGGTGGGACCGCCCGCCATTCATCAACAACGATTCAGCGGCGAATTCATTCCCCCGCCGTGATTCAGGCTGCGAGGCCCGTGCGTTTTCGCTCGTGCGCTGCCCCGCCCACCGCGATACAATCGCCGCGACGCAGCAACCGGCGTTTGACGGAGCAGATGCGGTGAAAGACGACGTGCCCCTGCCGGAAGTCGACCCGGCCACGGCCAAGCGGTGGCTGGACGCCCGAGAGGCGGTGCTGATCGACGTGCGCGAGGCGCCGGAGTTCGGGTTCGAGAGCGTGCCGGGCTCGCTGCTGCTGCCGCTCTCGGTGCTCGAGCCGACGACGTTTCCGCCGCTGAACGAAACCAAGGTGATCCTGATGTGCGCGGTGGGCCGCCGTTCGGCGACGGCCCAGGCGCGCCTCACCGAGGCCGGGTTCGGCAGCCTCTACAACATGACGGGCGGTATGCGCGCCTGGAAGGAAGCCGGCTTGCCCGTGCAGACCGGCGAGTACGAGGAGATCGACTTCTCGATCTGAAGGCGGCGCGACCGGTCGTTTGCGGAAGTCGTGTGGCCGCGGCGGCGAGCAGCGAAAACGGCAAGAAAGTGGCCGGGCCACCCTCGAAGGACAGCCCGGCCGAAAATGGCCTTCCGATACGCCCGAAACCGGGCGTACGCGGTCGGTCGTATGTCCGCTAGGGGATCCTGGTCTCCTGCACCTGCGGATTGAAGTAGTCGAACTTCACCGTGTTGGCGCCGGCGAAATCGCTCAACTTGAGTACGTCGAAGCCGCGCGGGATGTCGTTGGCGTAGATGAAGCCGTTGAACCAATAGGTCGACCATGTACTCGACGGCACCGGCACCTGCGCATCGTAATAGGCGATCTCGAACGCGTTGGCCGGATCGTTGAAATCGATGACGCTGGTGCCGCCGCCGTACCAGGACGAGGCGAGGAAGTTCATCCCGTCGCGCCGCGGCAGCACGTTGAACAGGTGCGCGCTGCAGTACTCGCCCGGCTGCAGCCGCGGGATCAGGAACGAGCCGAGCGGATCTGCGAGACCGTCGCCGTCAATCGTATCGCTCGTCGCGTAGAACCAAAGGCGGCCGTGCATGTCGGACGGGGCCTGGCAACTGCCGAATATCGACTCGTCACCGAAAACGATCGTCTCGGCGTCCCACGTAAAGGTCGCCGAGTGCCAGATCTCGATATCGTCATTGTCGAAATGCTCGATGATCATCGGGTTGGCCGGATCGCTGATATCCCAGGTCTGGCCCTCGCTGAGGCACGCCGCCGCGGCAAGGCCGAGCTCGAGGAAGAACTGCACGTCGTGGCAGCCGTCGGTCGCGCCGAGGCCGAGGGACACGAGGTCGTCGAAGGTCTGGTTGACCGGGATCGGCACGACGTTGACAACGAAGGCGTCCTGCGGCCTGTCCAGCGGCACCTCGACGATCGAGATCTGCCCGTTTCCGGGGGACCCGGGCAGGTCCGGCTCGCCGCAGGTCGGTCCGCCGCGCAGCGCGTAGGACAGGACGTAGACCAGCAGCCGGTTGTTGGCCGGGTCCGGGATGATGTTGTTGGTGTGCGACCCGCAGTCCGTGTAGACGGATTTCACGAATTTCGGGTCGGCCGGGTTGCTGACGTCGAAGATGCGGATGCCTTCCCAGCCATCGGTCGGACGCGGCACGCTGGGAAGCTGCGCCGCACCGCACTCCGGACCGGCCATCACGGCGTCGACCGAGAGGATCAGGATGTTGCCCCAGATCGAGGTGTCGTTCTGCGGTCCGCGACAGGCGACGTTCGCGATCTCCTTGGGATTGCCCTTGCCGGAGATGTCGAAGACGCGAAAGCCGTTGTAGTTGCCGACGAAGGCGTAGTTGCCCCAGAAGCTGATGTCCGAGTTCGTGGCGGCGGTTTGCGCAAAGCTCCCCTTGACGTGCATGTTCTGGCTGCGAACGTCGGGGCCCTTGCCCACCTTGTCCCGCCCGCCGAACTTCGCGGCGAGCTGCTCTCCGGTCATGACGTTGCCGGACTCGTCGTAGCCGGGCGTCAGATCGTAGGGAAAACGGAAGGTCTGGTGTTCTTCGTCGGCTGTCGCGGGCTGCACAAGGACGGCTGCCAGCGCAATCGCCAGTCCCGCAAATACCGCCCCGATTGCTGAATGTCTTGTCATTGCCTCATCACTCCCTTCTTAGGCTGCCGCGTGCGGCAGCGCTTCGTTGAACGCGGACAGGGGCACGGTTTGGGCGTCGCCCCGAAGGGATAGCAACGACCATCCCGGCGGTCGCCGGCATGCTGCCGTCGTCGAATTCGAATGCGATGAGCCGGCCGGATCGTTGACCGGACCGCCCCCTCGGCTCCAGTGCCTGTTTCGGCTTCGTTGGCGGACATCCGAATTACGGCCTGCCCGCGCGGAACTCTAGGGCGACGTGGGAATCCTCCCAACCCCCTGTACACCAAGGCCCCCACTATACGGGCTCGCTGCCGTCAAGAGTAGCCGTATATCCGAACCCGGAACCGGACCGCGACGCGACACGCTTCGCCGTGCCGCGGGCCGGTCGTTCCGGCGCCTCAGTCGGGCCGCCACTCCCACGCGGAGGAGGCGGGCTTGCGCTTCTCCCGCTTGGCCGGGCCGGCCGACCGCGGGCCACGGGATTCGTCGCGTCGCAGCGAGACGACCCCACCGATGCGGCGCTTGTCGGCGGCGCCGTACTGCAGGTGGCCGCGGCGGTCGACGACGATCGCCTGCACCGAGCCGATCGCGTCCGGGTCCCGCAGCGCGTGGCCGAGCGCGGTCAGCGCGTCGATCACCGCATCGTCGAAGCCGAGTTCGCGCCCGGTCGAGCCGTTGGCGCTGGTCTGCGCGATGCGCGGCGCGTCGACCGCCTCCTGCAGCACCATCCGATGGTCGACCAGGTTCATCGTGATGTTGACGACCGTGTCGATGATCGTCGACCCGCCGGGCGAACCGTAGGCGGCGACGAGCCGCTTGCCGTCGAACACCATGGTCGGCGACATCGAGCTGCGCGGCCGCTTGAACGGCGCAGCGTCGTTCGCGCCCGGGTCGAAGTTCAGCGGGTCGGGGTTGAACGCCGGCCGCGAATTGAAGTCGGTCAGCTCGTTGTTGAGCAGGAAGCCGTAGCCGGGCACCATCAGCCCGGTACCCCACGCCGACTCGATCGTCGTCGTGTAGGTGACGACATTGCCGTGGCGGTCGACGATCGTGAAGTGGGTCGTGTTCACGCCCTCCTCGTCCGGCAGCGCGAGGGCCGCCAGCTTGACCTTTTCCGCCACCGCCGGCAGCGCCCCGCTGTCGAACGGCCGCGGGTCGTCGGCAACGACGTTGGGGATGCGCGCCTCCGGGTCGATCAGCGCGCTCCGCTTGTCGATATAGCCGTCGGCGAGCAGGCCGTCGGAAGGCACGTCGACGAAATCGTCGTCGCCCATCCACACCGCACGATCGGCGAAGGCAAGGCGCATCGCCTCAATCATCACGTGGAGCGTGCGCGTGGAGCCGAAGCCGAAGCCCTCGTCCTCGTCGCCGATCGGGAAGCGCTCGATCAGCTTGAGGATCTGGATCACCGTGAGGCCGCCGGACGATGGCGGCGGCATCGAGACGATGCGGTGGCCGCGGTAGTCGTCCTCGACCGGGTCGCGGATCGCCACCTCGTAGTCCGCCAGATCGTCGAGCGTCATGCGGCCGATGAGCTTGGCTTGGTCGGCCGGGTCGGTGACGCTGCGCGCGTTCAGCTGAGTCGCAACGATCGCCGCCGCGATGTCACCGGTATAGAAGGCGTCCGCGCCCTCCTCGGCAAGGATCCGGAAGGTGCGCGCGAGGTCGGGCTGGACCAGCAGATCGCCCTCGGCGACGGCCACGCCGCCCGGCCGGAAGACGCTGCGCGCCCCGTCGTAGGCGGAATTGCCGGGCTCGCTGTCGAGCCGCGAGCTGAGCACGCTCTCGGCCAGCCGGGAGCTCACGCGGATGCCGTCTTCGGCCATGCGGATCGCCGGCTGCAGCGCATCGGCGAGCGAGATCGTGCCCCAGCGCTCGAGCGCGGTGGCCACGCCGCGAACGGTGCCCGGCACGCCAACGCCGATGCCGCTCGTCGAGCGGATCGAGAACGCGAACGGATTGCCGTCGGAGGCCTGCAGGAACATCTCCGGATCGGCGTCGGCCGGGGCGCGCTCGCGCGAATCGATCACGAAGGTCCGCCCCTGCTTCGCCAGATGGACCATCATGAAACCGCCGCCACCGATGCCCGACGACTGAGGCTCGAGCACGTTGAGGGCGAACTGGACCGCCGCCGCAGCGTCGATCGCATTGCCGCCGGCACGCAGGATGTCGGCCCCGACACGGGCCGCCGCCGGCTCGCTGGTGGTGACGACGCCGCCGCGCACGCCGGGCACGCCGATCGTCGCGTTGCGATCGTCCTTGGCGTGTGCTTCCAGCGCCGGCAGGACGAGTACGGCCAGCGCGGCGGCGGCGGTCGAGACCAGAAAGCCGCGCCTGCCGATCGATGCAAATCTGCGCCATTCGAATGTCATGTGATGATCTCCCTGTTGCCGGAATTCTCGAGCGCCGCCTTGCCGGCGGTCTGTGGATTGCGACGGGACGCGGCGTTACCGCGCAGCGCGGCGGCCCGCCGCGGCTCCGTCTCGTGCCACCCTAGCATGGAGCGAGGAAATGGCCAGCTGCCGGCGCGATGCGCCGGCGCCGCAGGGGTGGCCGTCAGCCGCGGCCGACGAACGGCATCCGCGTCGCCATGATGGTCATGAACTGTACGTTGGCGTCGAGCGGCAGGTTCGCCATGTGGACGACGGCGTCGGCAACGTGGCGAACGTCCATGGTCGGCTCCGGCTTGAGGCTGCCGTCGGCCTGCGGCACGCCGTCCGCCATCGCGGCCGTCATCTCGGTGCCGGCATTGCCGATGTCGATCTGGCCGACGGCGATGTTGTACTTGCGGCCGTCGAGCGCGGACGACCGCGTCAGGCCGGTGATCGCATGCTTGGTCGTCGTATAGGGCGACGAGTTCGGGCGCGGTGCGTGCGCCGAGATCGAGCCGTTGTTGATGATCCGCCCGCCCATCGGATCCTGCGCCTTGAACGCGCGGAAGGCGGCCTGGGTGCACAGGAACGACGCCGTCAGGTTGATGTCGAGCGCGGCCCGCCACTGCTCGAGCGTGAGATCCTCGAGCAGCACGCCCGGCGTGAACATGCCCGCATTGTTGAACAGCAGGTCGAGCCTTCCGTACCGCTCGGCCGTCGCCGCGAACAGCGTGGCCACGCCGTCCGCCGTCGCCAGATCGCAGGGAACGGCGAGCCCGCGCGCACCGTTCTCGCCGGCCAGCCTCAGCGTCTCGTCGAGCGCGTCCGCGCGCCGCCCGCCGATGGTGACCGACCAGCCGTCGTTCAGGAGCGCGACGGCACAGGCGCGGCCGATGCCACTGCTGCCGCCGGTGACGATTGCGACCTTGCCGTTGTCCATCGTTTTCGTTCCTCTTGGCGGAGACCAACCACTCCCTGATTGCTCATGTGCCGAAGTATCGATATCTGCACGCCATCAGACAAGGCAGCAGGTGCCGGGAGCGCCGCCTAACGCCTTGTCCGAGAGATCTGCACCCACGACGGGCGCGCTTGATGACGGTAGGTGACATTCCGGTCTTGCCGGCATGTCGCGTGCCGCCCGACATTTCGTGCCGTCGGCCCGGCGCCCGGCTTCCGTGCCATGATCAAGATAGTCCTCGTTCTCGCCTATCGCGGGTAAAGTGCGATCTCGGTTGCCCAGATCAGGCCCCCGCTCGTCCGAGTGTAGTTGAACACGACGACCCACGCGCCCGTATAGTAGACGAGCGCGTCACGGCCCTGCCAGCTGGTTCTGGCGAGATGCTGCGACACGTAACCGCTGGTAATTGCGTTATGCGCCGATTCTTCGGGCGATCTGCCGCTTAGTACAATCGTGGAGGCAACGTTCGCAACCGCCTTCGGCTCCCAGAATCGATAGGTCGCCATCAACGCCTCGGCTTCCAGCGCTGTCGTGGTCGACCCTTGCAGGATCGGTGCGCTCTCACTCAGGTCAAATTCGGCAGTCGGGCTCGCGGCAAACCGTGCAGTCTCGTCGATGACGGGCAGGTCCGCCAGCGCCGCATCGGCGTATTCCCGGATCGGCGTCCAGTCGGAGCCGAAGATGTCGCGAAAGATGGCGGCGCCGTATCGTCGGGGAAATTCGACGGGCAGGTCGCGTGGCAGGATGCCGTCGGACTTGCTCTCCCGGATGGCCGCGATGATGCGCGCGTCGTAGGCCGCGAATTTCGCCTTAGCGCTTTCGCTGAGTGCGGTGGGGAAGGGCTGGGCGGTGGCCGGAAAGGCCGGGATGAGCACGCAAATCATCAAGGCAACGATAAGTTGGCACGCCGTTTTCATGATTATCCCCAGATTTCAACGGAAATGTTCCGGGCGAACGTGCCAGACACCATACCATGGCGCCGCGCAGATTCAGGTGATCGTGCCTACGGTCGGCAGTTTTTCCAAAAGAAATGCGCTCCTTGTCGAAAGACCGATCGAGCCGTCGGCACCGAGCGGCACGAGGCGCCAGCCTCACTCGTCGCCGACGGCGCCGGCGGCGCGCTCGGCGCGCAGCTTCGCCGTCGCCTGCTCGTCGACCGCGTCGCCATCGACGACGACGCCGAACAGGGTTTCCGCGTCGGCCACCGTGTAGTAGCCGCGCATCAGGTCGCGCAGCACCAGCTGCGGGTCGCGCTGCAGCGGGTCGCCGTAGCCGCCGCCGCCGGGCGTCGAGACGTGCACCCGGTCTCCCGCCCGAATCAATATGCCCTGGTCCTTCGACAGGTGCGGTGGCACGTAATCGCCGGCGCCGGCCCGCTCGACACGGACCCGGTTGACGCCGCCGTCGCGGCCGCCGAGCGCGCCGAGCGGGCCGCTGCGGCCGTGATCCATGACGAAGGAGGCGCGCGCCTCGCCGCGCCGCAGCCGCACCGTGTAATTGACGCCGAAGCCGCCGC
Organism: Alphaproteobacteria bacterium; assembly: GCA_041584475.1. Classification (GTDB taxonomy): domain Bacteria; phylum Pseudomonadota; class Alphaproteobacteria; order UBA8366; family JADFVY01; genus JBFHDX01. Next base: position 14,117 of record JBFHDX010000026.1, on the reverse strand, counting down.
GCTGGCGGCCGGCGCCGCCGGAACCCTCGTGCAGCGAGTATTCCTCGATCAGCACCGGATAGCGCTGCTCGACGACCTCGATCGGCGTCGTCTTGGAGATGCCGATCGTCGAGCAGCCGTTGGAGATGCCGTCACCGTCGCGCGAGCCGCCGTAGCCGCCGCCGGAGATCAGGTACATGACGTAGGAGCGCGCGGTCTTCGGATCGTGGCCGCCGAGCGCGAAATTGCCGCTGGTGCCCGCCGGCGCGGCGAACAGCTGATCGGGCAGCGCCGGCGTCAGCGCCGCGAACACGGCCTCGGCGATGCGCTGGCTGACTTCGGCCGCGCAACCGGAGACCGGCCGCGGGTACTTCGCATAAAGGAACGTGCCCTCGGGGTCCGCGATGTGCAGCGGCTCGAACGTGCCGGCGTTGATCGGCACGTCGGGGAAGATGTGCTTGACCGCGAGATAGATCGACGACCGTGTCGTCGCGATGACGCTGTTCATCGGCCCGAGACAGGGCGGGCTGGAACCTGACATGTCGAAATAGAGGTCGGTCCCGGTCTTGCGGATTTTCATGTCGATCTTCAGCGGTTCATCGACGACGCCGTCGGAATCGACGAAGGAGACGCCGTGATAGTCGCCGTCGGGAATGGTGGCGATGCGGGCGCGCATCTGCTGTGCGGCGCGCGCGCGCAGTTCGACGATGCAGGCTTCGACCGTGTCGGCGCCATAGCGGTCGAGCAGCGCCTTGAACCGGCGCTCGCCGACGGTCAGCGCCGCGGCCTGCGCCTTGATGTCGCCGATACGCTGGTCGGCGATGCGGATGTTGGAGAGGATGATGGCGAGGATCTCCTCGTCCATCGCACCTTCCTTGAACAGCTTCACCGGCGGCAGCCTCAGCCCCTCCTGCTCGACCTCGGTGGCGTTCGCCGAGAAGCCGCCGGGCACCGAGCCGCCGGTATCGGGCCAGTGTCCGGTGTTGGCGAGCCAGGCGAAGATCCGGTCGCGATAGAAGAAGGGCTTGACGAATCGCACGTCCATCAGATGCGTGCCGCCGAGATAGGGGTCGTTGACGACGTACATGTCGCCGGGGCGCACGTCCTTCGCCCGCGCGATGACCTCGCGCGTGCCGAACTGCATTGTGCCGACGAAGACCGGCAGGCCGAGCTCGCCCTGCGCGATCAGCGCTCCGTCGTCGCGGTGGTAGATGCCGTCGGAGCGGTCGAGCGCCTCGGAGATCACCGGACTGAATGCCGAACGCACGAAGGCCAGGTCCATCTCGTTGCAGACCTGCTGCAAGCCGCTCTGGACGACGGCGAGGGTGACGGGGTCGATGTCGGACGCAGCGGTCATTTCACGGCCTTCCCAGCGAGACGATCAGGTTTCCCAGCGCGTCGGCCTCGGCGCGGCAGCCGGGCTCGATGACGATCGTCGAATCCATCTGCTCGACGATTGCCGGACCGTCAAGCGACGCGCCGCGCCCGATGCCGGAGCGCCTGTAGACCGGCGTATCCCGCCAGCCGTCGGGGAACCAGACGCGACGGCGAGCGGACGGTCCGGCACCGGCCGGGGCCGGCGCCGCCAGGGCGGCGACGTCAGCGTGCGCTCGGCGTCCAATCACCGCGGTGTGCAGGTTCACGAGGACTGGTCGGATTTCCGGCAACTCGACGGCGAAACGGTCCCAGTACGCCCGCTCGAACAGTTGCCGCAGCTCGTCTCGCGTCACCCGAGAGCCGGGAATTGGCACCGTCAGGATGTGGCTCTGTCCTTGGAACTGCATGTCGGCGTCGAACACGTCCGTCACCGATTCGATCTCCACGCCCTCGCGTTCGATCGCCAGCCGGCCCTCCGCCATCTGTTCCTCGACGATCATCCTCACCTCACGCATGTCGAGGACGTCGAGCGGCGTATTGACCGTGTTGACGTAGTCGTGCCGCACATCGGCGACGACGCAACCGATGGCGTTGGTGATGCCGGGCCGGGCGGGAACGAGCACCTTGGGGATGCCGAGCTCACGCGCCAGCGCAACCGCGTGCAGCGGTCCGGCGCCGCCGAAGGCGAAGAGCGCGAAGTCCCGGGGATCGTGGCCGCGCGCAAGCGAAACTATGCGCAGCGCCCCGGCCATCCGCGTGTTGGCGATCTGCAGGATCGCTGCCGCCGCATCGTCGGCATCGAGGCCCAGCGGTTTTCCGATCTGCCGCAGGATCGCATCGCGGACATCGTCCAGCGTCACCGCGCGATCGACCGCCAGCAGGGTCTCCGGGTTGAGGCGGCCGAGCGCCAGGTTGGCGTCCGTGATCGTCGGGCGCGTCCCGCCGCGTCCGTAGCAGATCGGCCCCGGTATCGCGCCGGCGCTCTCGGGCCCGACCTGCAGCATGGCGGCCTCGTCGATACGGGCTATCGAGCCACCGCCGGCACCGATCGTGTGTACGTCGACCATCGGCACGTGGATCGGCATCGCGTATTCGAGCTCGAGCTCGCTGCTCACCTGCGGGATCGCGTCGCGTATCAACCCGACATCGCAGCTCGTACCGCCCATGTCGTAGGTCAGCAGGTTGGCGTAGCCGGCCCGTGCACCGGTATGCGCCGCCGCCATTACGCCCGAGGCCGGGCCCGACATGACCGTGTTGACCGCGCGCTCCGTCACGACACCCGCCGAGACCGTCCCGCCATTTCCCTGCATGACGAGCAGATCATGGCCGTAGCCCTGCTGCGCCAGGTCGTCGCCGAGACGGGACAAATAGCGGTGCAGCACCGGCTGCACGGCAGCATTCACGGCGGCGGTCACGCCGCGCTCGTATTCGCGGTATTCCGACAGGATCGCATGTCCCATCGTGATGAATCGGTTGGGCCAGATCTCGTCGGCGATTTCCGCGGCGTGGCGCTCGTGCACCGGATTTCGGTAGGCGTGCAGGAAGTGAATGACGAGGGCCTCGCACCCGCGTGCCAGCAAGAACTCGCAGCCGGTCCGCACGTCGTCGGCGTTCAGCGGTTCGATGACATCCCCGTCGGCATCGATCCGCTCGGAAACCTCGAGGCGCAGTTCGCGCGGGATCAGCGGCTCGAAGCGTCCCTTGAGTCCGTAGGGCTGCGGGCGAGTTCGCCGGCCGAGCTCGAGGACGTCGCGGAACCCGCGCGTCGTGAGCAGCCCGACCCGGGCCAGCTTGCGCTCGAGCAGCGCGTTGGTCGTGGCCGTCGTGCCGTGGATGACCGTCCGCACCGCGGAGAGCGCCGCCCCCGTCTCGCCGATTGCCGCCAGCACGCCGAAAGCCTGGTTTTCGGGAGTCGTAGGGACCTTGGCGATATGCGCCGTACCGGCCCCGTCGATGAGGACGAGGTCGGTAAAGGTTCCGCCTACATCGACGCCGATGATCTGCCCGGCCATTTTCGCTCCCTACCCCGTGCCCGTATTTCGCGGTGCACCGGCCGAGAGCGACTGTAACGCAACTGTGACGGACACTTCAAAGCGGAACGCCGGCGCCGGCCCCCCGCGCGATACCACCCTGGGCTATCGACTCACAGCAAGCGGCAAGGCGGCCGGTCGGTGGCGCTGCGCGCTCAGATATCGCGGCGGTAGCGGGCGCCACGCATCATCTGCAGTGCCGCCGTGGCCGCGGCCGAATTGCGGTCGTTGGTCAGGATCGTGAAGGTCACGGTCAGCGGCCCGACCAGCGCGGCACCCTGTACGGTGTGGACATACTCGCCGACCGGGGGTGTCGGGCCGGCGATCGTGCCGTCGGTGTAGCGAAACCAGTAACCGATGGCGCCACTACCGAGCGGCCGCACCTCGATTTCGCGCTCCGCCGCCAGATCCGCAATGCCGCGGGCCGCGCCCTTCACCAGCGCGGCGACATCCGTTTCGGCCCCGTGCAGGGGCATGACGAGAACCCGGAAATCCTCGCTGCCGCGACCGTAGAACGTGATCGTCGTCGGCCCTTCCCACGCGGCCTCGCGCGGCTCCTCGACCCATCCGGACGGAACCGGCAGCTGGAGCGCGCCCTGTCCTTCGGGCAGCACGTACAGGCGCTCGCCCGCGACCGCAGCAGGTGCGACTGTCCACCACAGAAGCCCGGAGAGCAACAGTGCCGCGCCGCTTGTTCGCATGGTCCCGGCCCTCGTCCCGTCAGCGCGGCGACCACCCCCGGCGCATCCTGTCCCCGCAACTGACCCTACACCGAATTACTTAAGCGCGGGTTTCCATGGGGCAATCCATCTCCGGCGCGTGACCAGCGCCGCGAATCAGAGCGCGCCGGGATGGTCCGGCCGGCCGCCGTCAGGCGGCCGTTCGTGGCAGGCTTTCGGGGAATCCCCGGCCGACGACGCGCACCTCCCCCTCGAGCGCCAGTACCGCCCCGTAGAGGAGGTTCGCGGTGCACATCGCCTCTGCGGCGGCGACGCCGCGGTCAAGCGCCCTGGCTACCGATGCCTCGTCAAGCGGTCCGACCGAAACCGTCACGCGCCGTGCACCGAGATCGCTGTCGGGGTCGAGCTCGATTGCGGGCCGGCGTTCGATCGCAGGATGGCGGATGTCGACCGCGTTGCCGAGCAGCGTCGCCGCCGCGTCCGCCGCCGCCGCGTCACGCGCCAGGACAGTCACCGCCTCCGCAATGCCGAAGCTGAAGCTGCGTCCCCCGCGGCCGCTGGTAGCGATGCCCCGGACCGGCATGGCGTGTTCGATCCGCACGCGTCCCAGCGCCGCAATCCGGTCGGTCAGCGCAACGACCCCGGCTTCGAGGCTCTCGCCACGCTTCAGATACAGCGCTATGTCGCCGCCATTGTTGACATAGGCGCGCATCAGACGGCGACCGGCAAGCAGCGCGTCGAGCACTTCGTCGGCAACCGCCCCGGCGACCGCCGCCATGGGTGTCACGAAGCGATGCGCGTGCGGCGCCACCGCCGCCGCCATGCGGCGCGCAGTCGGCCCGGCGAAACACCGGCTCGCCGGCGTCGCACGGTACCGTCGACGCAGCGCCGGCAGTTCGGATACCAGCTCATCGAGAATCGTCGCAAACCGGTCACGCGCCTGGCGATAGGCGGCCTCGACCTCCGCCGGCGGACCAAACGCCTCGACGATCAGATCCATCGGACCATGGTTCAGATGCAACCGGCGGCCATCGGCAAGCAGTGCGGCCTGGGCTCCCACGGCTAACTCATTCACCGTCGCCGCCACGCGGCTCCGGACCACAAGGGGTCAGCGGCCACGGGTTATCGCTTCGCCAGCCGGTCTGCCGGGCGGTCGTCATGCGCTCGACGTCTTCGAGCGGCCGGATCGCATCTATGTATCCGCCAAGCGCCCGGTAATCCTCGCGCCGCATCGAGAATTCGATCGGCCCCACCAGCGCCGGCGTCGGAACGTAACCGAACGCGCTGTCCGGCATGCGTTCGACATCGACCATCAGGGTAATGCCGCCGCCCGGCCAGATGTAGACGGGCGCACCGCCGCAGGTGACGCGGGTGAGCGCTTGCCTGACGGACCGCGTCAGGCGCACCGGGTTCTCGGTGACGCCCGCGCGCAGCGACCCGCCCGCCCCGGCCACGAACAGCACCGATGTCAGGGCCGGTTCGCAGTTCTCGCCGATACGCTCGACGACCGCCGCCAGCGGTGCCGGCATCTCCGACGCGACCGGCCGCAGATCGTCGTCGAGCCTGAAGAACTCGGCGTCCTGGCCCGTCGTGCTGACCATCAATAGGCGGAGGCCCGGCCACGCGACCTTGGGATCGATCGTCTCGACAACGGCAAGCGGCTCGCTGACGTCGGTGCCCCCCCAACCGGTTCCGTGTCCCGCCACCTGGAAATAGCGGCCCGGTGTCGAGCGGCGGCCGCGGACTCGGATACCCGCCGGCTTCATGCCAAGGAATTTGCCGGCCTGATGCTCGGTCAGCACGCCGGTGATATGGTCGTCGACGACGACCACCTCGTCGGCGTGTCCGTACCATTGCTTCGCAAACATGCCGATCGTGGCGGAGCCGCAGCCGACGCGCATACGCTCCTCTTCCACACCGTCGATGACGGGCGGGCGGCCCGCCTGCATCTCGAGCCGCGCACCGCCGTCGACCTGCAACTCGACCCGCCCCTTGTTGCACAGGGCCAGCATCATCTTGCAGGTGACATTGCCCTCTTTCTTGCTACCGCCGGTCAGATGGCGGACGCCGCCGAGCGCGAGCATCTGCGAGCCGTACTCCGCGGTCGTGACGTGGCCGACCGGCTCGCCCTCGCAAACCACCGCCGCCTGTTCGTCGCCGATATAGCGATCGGTGTCGATCTTCACCTTGAGGCCGCAATAGCTGAAGATTCCCTCGGTGACGACCGTCACCATGTCGACGCCCCTGTGCTGGCTCGAGACGATGAAGGGCGCGGGCTTGTAGTCGGGGTACGTCGTCCCGGATCCGATGCCGGTAAGGAAACTCTCGCCGCGCGGCAGAATGTCGCCGTCCCAATCGGCGGCACCGCTGAGGAAGGGGACGATTTCGCCTTCCTGTTCCGCCGCCTTGTTGGCGATCAGCATCGGGTCGAGCCGCACCAGCCGGCCGTCCCGGTTTGCATAGCGATCGCAGGCCCCGCTGCGTCCCTCGCGGATACGGCAGAGGACCGGGCAGGCGTCGCAGGTGACGATGCCGGCGTCGTCCTTCTTCGCCTTAGTCATTGCCGGCTGCCCTCAATGCGGCCCGGACCCGGTCCGGCGTCGCCGGGACCTCGGTGATTCGCACCCCCGTCGCGTGGTGGATCGCGCCGAGTATGGCCGGCGCGGTGGGAATGAGCGAATGCTCGCCGATTCCCTTCGCGCCATAGGGTCCGGTCGGTTCCGGGTCCTCGACGATGGTGACCTCGATCGGCGGCACGTCGCCGATCGTCGGGATCAAATAGTCGTGCAGATTCTCGGTGCGCCCGGGGACGTACTCCTCCATCAGGGCGTAGCCGAGACCCTGCGCTACCCCGCCGTGAATCTGCCCGGTCACCTGGACCGTGTTGATCGCTCGTCCGACGTCGTGCGCCGCCGCGATGCCGAGCACGACGACGCGGCCGAGTTCCGGGTCGACATCCACGAGCGCAATCTGCGCACCAAATCCGAACGTGCCGTAAGGTCTGCCCTGCCGGTTTTTGTCGAGCGGCGTCGTCGGCGGATCGAAGCTGCCTTCGCCGGACAACACGTCACCGCGATCGTCTGCGGTCAGCATGCCGAGGTCGATGCGGTGCGTCGCGGCCCCGTCCCGTACGACAATCCGGCCGTCGTCGAGCTCGATTCCCGCGTCGCTGCTCGCATTCGTCATGCGCAGGATGCGGGCGCGCAAATCCTCGCCTGCGAGCTGCGCCGCGCGGCCGGAGACGTAGGTCTGGCGGGAACCGGAGGTCTTCCCGGCGTCGTCAGTGAGATCGGTGTCGCCCATCACGTAGTCGAGCTGCGCCGCGGGAATTCCCAGCGCGTCCGCTGCGATCTGCACCATGACGGTGTTCGCGCCCTCGCCGATATCGACCGCGCCACTGTACAGCCTGATCGTCCCGTCGGGAGACACGCCAAGCCGCATCGCCGAAGGATTCGACATGCCGGTATTGCCGCAACCGTACCACACGGTGCCGATGCCGACACCGCGCCGGTGTACGTTTCCGGAAACCCGATTGTACGTGTCAGCGGCCGCCAGCCATTCCGCCCAGCGCGGCTTGAGGGCCTCGAGGCAGCGCGCGAGTCCGGCGCTCGACTCGAGCACGTAGCCCGTCGAGATCGCATCGCCCGCGCGCAGCGCGTTGCCGAGCCTGAACTCGAGTTGGTCGATCCCGCAACGGCCGGCAAGATCGTCGATCAGCGACTCGTGGACGAACGCCGCCTGGGGCACGCCAAAGCCACGGAAAGCGCCGGACGGCACCGTGTTCGTCAGCACCGCGCGCGTCGACGCCCGGACGTTGGGGACGCGATAGGGGCCGCAGCAATGGATCGGCACGCGGTCGGCCACGGTCGGCCCCCAGGAGGCGTAGGCGCCGGTATCGAAATCACCTTCGAAGTCGAAGGCCGTCAGCCGTCCGTCGGCATCGCAGCCGGCCCGCGCGCGCATGCGGGCGGGGTGGCGCTTGGTGGTGGAGCACATTGATTCGGGACGCGTGTACGTACAGCGTACGGGCCGATCGAGCAGCCATGCGGCCATGGCGATCAGCGGCTGCACCGACAGGTCGAGCTTGCTGCCGAAACCGCCGCCGCAGGCCGACGGGATGATGCGGACCTGTTCCGGCTCGATGCCGAGCACGTTTGCCGTCTCGTCGCGGTCCATATAGGGGGATTGGGTGGTAACGAACATTTCCAGCCGGTCGCCGATCCGGCGTGCGTACCCCGCCTCGGGCTCGAGATAGGCGTGCTCGACGAATCGGGTGCCGATTTCGATTGTGGCGACGTGCGCGGCGCCGGACAGCGCCGTCTCGACGTCGCCACGCTCCAACCGCCCCCGTGCGAGGATGTTGTCGGGTTTGTCGTCCTGCACGGCCGCGGCGCCCGCCGCCAGCCCGCCGTCGATGCCGCTGACCGGCGCGAGCTCGGCCCAGGTGATCGGCAGATCCTCGTCGCGGATCGAGCGGATCGTCGCCGCGTCGCCGACGAGTGCCGCCACCGCCTCGCCGCGGAAGCGGGCGACCCCTTCGGCCAGGACCGGCTGGTCCTTGATGTGCGGGTAGATGCCGAAGCCGTTGTGCCCGGGAACGTCCGCCGCGGTCAGCACCCGCACGAGACCCGGATGGCGGCGCAGCAGCGGCCCGGTGTTGCCGAGCTCGAACCGTACCCGATGATGGGGAGAGCGAACGGCCCGCAGCCAAAGCGCCCCCTCCGGCGCCGCATCGGCGGCATAGATCTCGGTGCCGCTGACCTTCGCCCAGCCATCCACCTTCGGCATGCCCGAGCCGACGGCGGCGCCGGCCGGCGGCGAATCCGGGGTCGGCGCTCCGGGCGTCGGCGACCGTGCCGCGTCGAGCACGGCGCCGATGATCATCCGATAGCCGGTGCAGCGGCACAGCACGCCGCCGAGCGCATCCTTGACGCTAGCTTCGTCGGGAGCCGGATCGGCGCGCAACAGCTCGGCGGCCGCCATCAGCATGCCGGGCGTGCACATGCCGCACTGGGTCGCCCCGTGGCGGTGGAACGCGTCCTGCAGCCGCCGCATCGCCGGATCGCGCGACAGACCCTCCACCGTCTCCACCGTGCGGCCCTCGGCCTGCGCGACCGCCGTCATGCAGGCGCAGACCTGCCGACCGTCAAGCAGCACGGTGCAGGCGCCACAGTCGCCGGCCTCGCAGCCGACCTTCGTACCGGTGAGGGCGAGTTCGTCGCGCAGGACGTCGCTGAGGCGCGTGATCGGATCCGCCGTCACGCGTGCACGCCGCCCGTTGACGCTGAAGCGGATGACGCGTTTTTCCGTCATGCGCCGACCTCCGCGCACAGCTCCCCGATCGCCCGCCGCACCAGCGACAGGGCGGCGTCGCTTCGGTAGGCGGCGGTGCCGCGGATGTCGTCGATCGGTGCGAGCGGCGCGAGATGCGCCGCCGCCGGCAGTGCCGCCAGCGCGTCATCGATCGGCTGCCCGCGCAGCGCGGTCTCCAGCGCTTCGAGCCGCCGCGGTACCGGCGAGCAGGCGCCGACGGCGATGCGCGCCTCCGCGACCGTGCCGTCGTCGGCCGGGACCAGCAGTCCGGCGACGATCACGATGGAGATCACGAGATAGGCGCGCGCGCCCAACTTGTGGAAGCAGCTTCGCGCGGTGTCCTGGGGTTTCGGTACCAAAAGCCCGGTCACGAGCTCGGTCGTCTGTCGCCGCGTCTGGCGATTGCCGGCGACGAAATCCGCGACCGGCAATCGCCGCACGCCGGCGCTCGAGGCCAGCTCGACCTCGGCATCGAGCACCAGCAGGTTCGGCGTGCCGTCCGCCGCGGGCGACGCATTGCAGATATTGCCGCAGACCGTGCCGGCGTTCTGCACCTGGAGGCCGCCGATCTGGCGCGCGGCGGCCTTCAGCCCGTCAAAGGCGCGCGGCAGCGGCGTGCGGACCAGGTCGCTCCAGCGCACCAGCGCGCCGATGCGTATATGGTCGCGGTCGTCTGTAACTCCCGCCAGCGGTCCGATCGCGGTGATGTCCAGAATGTCGTCGTCGAGCGGGCGCCCGACCCGCGCCGGATAGTAGTCGGTACCGCCGGCGAGCACGACGCGCGGGCCGGCCTGCAACGCCGCCAGCGCCTGCTCGAGTGTGTCCGGCCGCAGGTAGTCTCCCATTCCCGTCTCTCTGCCGCGGCCACAGGAGGTGGGCCGCCGGGGTGCCGACGCTTGTACGTGGGCGAATAGGAGTAGATGCGTCCCGCCCCGCCGTGTCAAGGCCGCCGCGGCGCAACTCGGATCGCCGTCGCTCCGGGGTGACGCGCCTCGTCCGGCCGGCCGACGGAACCACCATCTGCCGCGAACTGAACCGGCCGGGACGGTGCAGCGGCCCGCGGGAACGTCGCAATTTTTTGTCGAATTTATTTTATTTTCAATGCGTTAATTATATTTTTCGGGTGACCCCATCGTTAAGATGTAGTAAAAGAAAGGCACGATATCTCCGTAGACATTTGCGTTCGTTTCATATCCAGGCTCTGACGCAAGCGTTTCGACAAGACGGAAAACGGCACTCCTTAAAGCGATCCTGGCCCCGCTGCGGCGGGGCCTCTTCTTTGCCGGATCGTCGCGGCCGACGCATCGAAGCCGACAGGGACGGACTAAGTGATCTTTTTCAGCAGCGCCAGAAAGCGCTCCTGCTCGACGTGGGTCAGCGGCTGCAGGGTGTCGCGCGTGATGCGCACGCCGAGCGGGATCAATCGTTCGACCACGGCCGCACCTTCCGCCGTGAGGCTGAGCAGGGCACGGCGCCGGTCACTCGGATCCGGCTCTCGCCGGACCAGCCGCTTGGCCACCAGCCGTTGCGTCACGCCTTGGCTGGTTGCCGGATCCATCGCCACGGCCCGGCCAAGCCGGTTTTGCGACACCTTGCCGAAATCGCGGATCTTGACCAGCGCCGCATATTGCTGCGGCGTGAGCCCCTCTTCCATGATTTCCTGGAAGATTGCGCTTGCGCGCTGGTGTGCCCGGCGGAGCAAGTGCCCCACCTGGTCTTCGAGAACGTAGCCTTCGACCTCCGGATCGTCCGGAATATTCGAAATCTCAGACACTGGATGCAGATCCCTTCGCGGCCACTATAGCACGCTTGCGCGGCTGTCTGCCGTTTATTGAGGCCGTCGCCAGGCGGTTCGGCGGCACCACGAACACGCGACCGCTGGTCGCCGGGAATTCTGCGGCTATGATGCGCAACGGCGCGCGCTATGGGCGACGCCCCCGGCGCCCGGCCTAAAGCGGGGAGGGAAAGGTTGACCCAGACGATCTTCAGCAACGCCATGCTGCTCGATACGGAGGCGGGCGTGCTGACCGGGGAATGCAACATCCTGGTCGAGGACGGCGTCATCGGTGAGATCGCCAGCGGCCCGATCAGCCGCAAGGGCGCGCAGCTCATCGACCTGGGGGGCCGGACCGTGATGCCGGGCCTGTGCGACGCGCACGTCCATGTCACTGCGGCGACCCCGGACTTCGCGAAGCTCCGGCACTGGTCGCCCGCGTACGTGACGGCGCGGGCGGGCGGAATCCTGAAGGACATGCTGATGCGCGGCTTCACGACCGTGCGCGACGCGGGCGGAGCGGATCACGGGCTCGCGCAGGCCGTCGCCGAGGGCTACCTCGCCGGCCCGCGCCTGCTGTTCTGCGGCAAGGCGCTGTCCCAGACGGGCGGGCACGGCGACATGCGCAGCCCCGGCGAACACGCTCTCGGCGACTGTTTCTGCTGCGCCGGTCTCGGCCGCGTCGTCGACGGCACGACCGAGGTGCGCCGGGCGGCGCGCGACGAGATCCGCAAGGGCGCAACCCACATCAAGATCATGGCGTCGGGCGGCGTCTCCTCGCCGACGGACCGGATCTCCAACCTGCAGTTCTCGCGCGAGGAGATCCGCGCCATCGTCGACGAGGCGCACGCCGCCGGCCTTTACGTCATGGCGCACGCCTACACGGCAGACGCCATCAACAGGGCGCTCGAGTGCGGCGTCCGGTCGATCGAGCACGGCAACCTGCTGGATCGCGGATCGATCGAGCTGTTCCGCAAGACCGGAGCCTATCTGGTACCGACGCTGTCGACCTATCACGCGCTGTGGGACGAGGGCGTCGAAGCCGGGCTGCCAGCGGAGCTGCACGGCAAACTCTCGGAGGTGCTCGACGCCGGGCTGACGGCGCTCGAACTCGCCGACAAGCACGGCGTGAAGATCGCCTACGGCACCGATCTGCTGGGTTCGATGCACCGTCACCAGTCGAACGAGTTCAAGCTGCGCTCGCAGGTCCAGAGCCCGCGCGACGTGATCCGCTCCGCCACGACGATCGCGGCGGAGCTGTTCGGGCTCTCCGGCCAGATCGGCGTGATCGCGGAAGGGGCGCGGGCCGACCTGCTGGTCGTCGACGGCAACCCGCTCGAGGATCTCACGCTGCTGCAGGACCAGGGCCGGCATCTGCCAGTCATCATGAAGGACGGCGTAATCTGCAAGAACGAACTGGCGTGACGGGACGCTGCGCGGCTCACCCGGCCGGCCGGTCGAACAGCGCACCGGGGAGCCACAGCGCGATCCCCGGGAACACGGTCACGATCGCCACGCCGACGCACATGAGCGCAAAGAACGGCAGCGCTGCGAAAGCGACCCGGCCGATCGGGTGGCCGGTCAGGCCCTGAAGCACGAAGAGGTTGAAGCCGATCGGCGGCGTTACCTGCCCGAGTTCCACCATGATCACGAGGTAGACGCCGAACCAGACCGGATCGAAGCCCGCCTGGAGGATCAGCGGCAACGTGATCGGCAGGCTCATCACCGTGATCGAGATGCCATCGAGAAACAGTCCGAGCATGATGTAGAAGAGCGAGAGGATGATGATCAGCTCGTAGGGCGTGAGGCCGAGTCGGCCGATCGCCTCGGCGAGGTCGGCCGGCACGTGCAGATAGCCCATCGCGGTCGACAGGAAGGCGGCGGCGACGAGAATGATGCACACCATGCACGAGGTCTTCACCGCGCCCATGATCGAGGTGCGGAAGACTTCCCAGGTCAGCTGCCGCATGAACAGGCTGAGCAGGAGCGCCGCCGTGACGCCGACCGCCGCGGCCTCGGACGGCGTGGCGAGCCCCGAATAGATCGAGCCGAGAACGATCACCATCAGAATGACGACCGGCACGAGATTGCCGACCGCCCGTACGCGATCGATGAAGCTCCAGCGTTCCCCGGTCGCCGGCGAGAGTTCGGGTCGCACGGCGCAGCGCAGGATGATGTATCCGGAATACAGCGCGGCGATCAGCAGTCCGGGGAAGACGCCGGCGGCGAACAGGCGCGATACCGAAACCTCGGCCAGCACGCCGTAGATGATCATCACGATCGACGGCGGAATCAGCAGGCCGAGGCTGCCGGCGCCGGCGAGCGAGCCGATCGAGAGGTCGGTGTCGTAGTCGCGCCGCGCGAGTTCGGTGGTCGTGATCTTGCCGACGGTCGCCGTCGTCGCCGCGCTCGAGCCGCTGACCGCGGCGAACAGCGTGCAGCCGGCGATATTCGTGTGCAGGAGCCGTCCCGGCACGTGATCCACGAGCGGCGCCAGTCCCCGGAACAGCCGTTCCGAGATGTCGGTGCGGAAGATGATCTCGCCCATCCATACGAACATCGGGATCGCCGCCAGCTCCCACGTGCTGGCATAGCGGTACATTATCTTGGTGATCGTGACGCCGATGCGATGCGCCGTGAACGTATCGAGCAACAGCATCAGGCCGGAGATGCTGACGAGCAGTAGTCCGGCGAACACCCACGTCCCGGCGCCGAGAAAGAAGAAGATGAGGACGAGGATGACGAGGCCGGCGATCAGCGCCTCCATTGCGACCCCCACAAAGGGCACGGGCGGGGCGCCCGGGGACCGGCCGGAACCCTGCACGGATACGAAGGCGGACGCAGCTCGCCGAAGGTCCGGCTAACGTCCCGCGCTGCCGTGCCGTCGCTCACTCGCCGACCTCCGGTGTGCCGGGATCCTCGCCGACGTACCGGTGGTCGCCGGCGACGAGCCGCAGCAGATAG
>JBFHDX010000025.1:0-39629 GCA_041584475.1 Alphaproteobacteria bacterium | reverse complement strand
TCGAAGACCTTGTTGCGCAGCGGCGTCGCGCGCTCGATGGCGGCAACGCCGCCACCGCCGCCGCAGCACCAGTTGGCGTTGCCGGTCGGCTTCATCTCGCGGAAGCCCGTGGCGAAGCCGTCGAGGATCTCGCGTGCCGCCCCCGTCGCGCCGCCGCGGCGCGAGATCTGGCAGGGGTCGTGATAGGTGATGGCATCCTCCATCGGCTTGAGCTTCAGCTTGCCGTCGCGTTTCAGCCTGGCGATGAACTCGGTGATGTGCAGCACCTCGAACGGCAGCGGCCTCCCGAGGATCGATGCGCCGGTCCAGCGCAGCGCACCGTATGCGTGACCGCACTCGGGGATGACCACCGTCTTCGCGCCGACCGTTTCCGCTGCCGCGGTGATGCGCTCGATCAACACCTTGGCGACGTCGCTCTTGCCCGAGAGCACACCGAAATTCGTCGCCTCGTAGCCCTTGGTCGAGAACGTCCAGTCGACCCCGGCATGGTTCAGCACCTTGGCCATGGCGGCGATCGAAGCAGGATATTTCATCGCCTCGATCGAGGAGACGGTCAACAGCACGTCGGCCCGTTCCTTGTCGACGGGGATCTCGACCTCGTGCTCGTCGGACAGCCAGTCGACGCGCTCGAGGAATTTCTCGGCGGTGACGCCGAGCGGGCTGCCGCCGTCCCTGGAGCGGTCGGCGACCGCGAACAGGTCCTCCGGGCCGATGCCCGCGGCGGCCATGCTCTTGCGCGCGAGGCCGACCAGCGAGGCGATGTCGATGCCCATCGGGCAAACCATGGTGCAGCGCCCGCACATCGTGCAGCTGTCGTAGATCAGCTCCTGCCAGTCGCGAATCTCGTCGTCGCCGATCTCGGGCGCCAGGCCGAGCCACCGGCGCACTGCGGCGAACGGCGCCTTGTGCCTGCGATAGGCCTTGGCGAACGGCTCCAGCTTCCAGGTCGGCGTATAGCGCGGGTCGCCGGTCACCTCGTAGAAATGGCAGGCCTCGGCGCACTCGCCGCAATGGACGCAGCTCTGCAGCCAGGCCGCGGCCTGGGCGCCCACCTGCCCGAGGAAATGGTCGATGACGTTCGGTCTGGCATCGGTCATGGCACGTATCCCCGCTTGCCGTAGGCGGCTCCCATGAACCCGCGGCTCAGGATGAAGGTGAAGGCGTGCATCAGCCGGCTGAACGGGAAGTAGAGCATCAGTATCTCGACACTCAGCATGTGCAGGGCACGCAGGAAGTCGCTCGCCTCGCCCAGTGCGAAGCAGCCGGTGAGCATCGCCAGCATCGTCAGCCCGGTTCCGGTATGGTCGTCGCGGTCCGAGATCTGCCGCATGATCGGGTCGGTCAGCCGGCGAATCCACATCAGGATGAGCCCGGCGAAGGCGATCTGCGAGACGATGATGAAGCCCCAGCGCGGAAGCGGCGACCAGCTCAGCCCCGTCCACTCCTTGATGAAGGCGACGTGCGGCGCGCCGAACAGCAGCAGCGCGAACAGGCCGAGATGGAAGAGATAGCCGACGATGACATGGTACGCGGTCCGGCCGAAGAAGCCCTCGTGCGGCACCGAGTGCAGGAAGATCGCCTTGATGGCGCCGCCCAGGGGCGACCGGCGCGGCACCGCGGCGTCGCTGCCAACGCGCATCGCCAGCATCGCGACGATGTTCCAGACGACACCGACGACGAAGACCGTCAGCGCCACGTACCAGAGCGGACCCTCGGTGAATTCGAGAAAGCTCATCGCGTCATCTCCCCGTCATTCGCCGGCCGCCTTGGCCGATTCGCGCTTGACGACGTCGTCGTACCAGAGGTCGTGGTGATCCTTGGCCCAGTTGGCGTCGACCTCGCCCGAGGTCATGCCTTCGAGGGCGCCCTCGACGCCGATCGCGCCGAGATAGATGTGGCCGAGCCCGACGGCGACGAGCAGCAATGCAGACGTGGCGTGCGCGATATGCGCAAGCTGCTGTGCGAGCCGGCTCTCCAGCAGCCACGGGAACTCGAGCACGAGGCCGGTGACCGAGAGCACGAGGCCGAGCAAGACGGCCATCCAGAACCACGCCTTCTCGGCGAAATTGTAGAAATGCGAGCTGGCGTGCCCGCCTAGGAATCCGCCGCCCTTGACGATCCATTTGAGGTCGACGAGGGCGAGAAAATTGCCGCGCAGGAAGTATATGAACAGGATCACGGTCGCCACCAAGAACAGCGGCCCGAACAGGTTGTGCGCCTGCATCGAGGCACTGGCGACGGCGGAGAACGCCTCGGGCCCGATGACCTCCCGCAGCCCGTAGCGGCCGTACAGCAGCATCAGGCCCGTCACGCTGAGCAGCACGAACAGCGCGGCCGCGAACCAGTGAGCGATTCTCTGCCACTGGGTGAAGCGCACGATCTTCTTGCCGGACCGGCCCTCCGTGATGGTGATGCGGCCGCGGATCGCGAAGTAGACGCTGATCAGGATCAGCAGCCCGAGCAGCAGCCAGCCTCCGTAGAGCGAGATCGGGCCGTTGCGGATGTTGCGCCAGTTTTCGCCCTCGGACTGGATCAGGACCGCGGCTTCCGGATCCGGGATGCTGATCGTCGCGGGCTGGCCGCGACGGATCTCGCGCCAGAACTCCGCGTCGCTGGTCGCACCGAGCGAGCCGCCGGGAACCGTGCCGGCGACCGGTCCCTCCTCGGCCGCGATCGCCATCCGCGCCGGCGCAGGCGAGACGGCCATGGCGACGGCCAGCGCCATGCTCAGGAAAAAAGCTCGCACAGACATGGAAACGCACCCCTCGGCTGCTGCGCCGCGAAGCGGCGTTCCTATCCATTAGCTTTTCCTGATAAATGCGGCATTGAGCCAGATCAAAGCCTCTCGCCGCCGGTCGACGGCGTTCAGGCGCGCCAGAAGCTCGGCATCAGCAGCACGAGGATCGTGAACAGCTCGAGGCGGCCCAGAAGCATGCCGGCGGACAGCAGCCACTTCGCCGCGTCGGGCAGCGACGCGAAATTGCCGTGCGGCCCGATGATCGGCCCCAGCGCCGGCCCGACATTGGAGATCGCCGTCGCCGCGCCCGACACCGCCGTGATGAAGTCGAGCCCGGTGAATCCGAGGCCGATGGCGATGAGCACCCAGCACAGGATAAAGAGGAAGAAGAAGGCCATCACCGATTCGAGGACCGATTCCGGGATCGGCTTCTTGTTGTAGTAGGGGATGAAGACGCCGTGCGGCTGCAACAGGCGGCGCAGCTGGATCTGCGACGCGGAATAAAGCACCTGCAGGCGGAAGATCTTGAGGCCGCACGTCGTCGAGCCGGCGCATCCGCCGACGAACATCAGGCAGAACAGCAGCGTCACCGCAAAACCGCCCCAGGCCCCGAAATTTGCCGTGGCATAGCCGGTGCCGGTGAGAACCGAGATGACGTTGAACGAGGCGAGGCGCAGCGCGGTCAGCGCCTCCATGCCGCGCATCAGCGTCAGATAGACGGTCATGGCGGCAACCGACAGGATGACGATGGCGAAAAACCACTGTACCTGCTCGTCCTGCCACAGCGTGCGCGGCGAGCCGCGAATGGCGCGGACGTAAAGCACGAACGGCAGGCTGCCGACGAGCATGAAGACGATCGCTATGATATCGATCCAGAAATCCTGGAAGAACCCGACGGAAGCATCGCGGGTCGAGAATCCTCCGGTGGCGATCGTCGTCATCGAGTGGGTGACGGCGTCGAAGCCGCTCATGCCGGCGACCCAGTAAAGCCCCGCGCAGAGCATCGTGAAGCCGAGATAGATGACGCCGGTGTAGGCGGCGATCTGGGCCGTCCGCGGCAGCGCCTTTTCCGACTTGTCGGAGCTCTCCATGCGGAACAGCTGCATACCGCCGACCTGCAGCATCGGCAGCACCATGATGGCCATCGCGATGATGCCGATGCCGCCGAGCCACTGCAGCAGGGACCGCCACAGCAGGATGCCCGGCGGCGCGAAATCGAGGCCCGAGATGACGGTGGAGCCGGTCGTCGTGATGCCCGACATGGCCTCGAAGAAAGCGTCCGTGTAGCTCAGTTCGAGATTGGAGAAGGTGAACGGCAGCGCCCCGAAGGTCGGGATGACGAGCCAGCACGAGGCGGTCAACACGAAAGCCTGGCGCAGCGTTATGCGGCCGACCGATGCGCGCGTCGTGAGCATCAGCATGATGCCCGTGAACAGCGTGAGGCCGGCCGCGGCCGCGAACACCTGCCAGTCCGGGTTGGCGACGACGGCATCGGCCATGGCCGGCAGCGTCATGGCCAGCGCCAGTGTCGTCAGCAGGATGCCCAAAATGAAAAGAATGGGCCGAAAATCGATCAAGACCGGCAATCCCCTCGGCGCCGCAGCCGCGGCATCAGGCCGCTAGAAATCGCCGAAAGACCGACCAATGTCCAGCATTGGCGTCGGCAAGCGACCGGGCGGCAGGCGGCCGCGCGGGCCGTGGCGCCGCGTGATACCGGAGGTCAGTGCGTCCACAGGCCGTTCTGCAGCCGGCACGCCCGCAGTTCGAAGTCGCGGCGTCCGTGTGCGGTCACGACCTGCACCGCGACCTCGCGACAGATCAAGGTGGCGGTAACCTGCGTCGCCCGCGGCTGTACGATCAACGTCGTTGCCCTGTCGAGGCTCTGCCAGTGCCGCGTCGCGCCATCCGGCGCGGTCTCGAGGGTGCGCGCATAGAAGTTCGCGGCCTCGGCGCTGTAGCCGTTGAGGAGCGTCGAGGAGATGTCGTCGGGTATGATCGCGACGGCAACCGGGGGCGCGGCGTCATGCTGCGGCGGAACCGCCGGCGCGGCGGTCTCGGGCGGGGGCGTCTGCGTGCACCCGAGCAGGAACGCCGCCGTCGCGCTGCACGCGAGCGCACGCCGCAGGCTGCCTCGGCGGCCGAATCGAAGATCGCGGCGAACCCTGGTCATCACTCGGCCGGCAGCTGGTCGGGCATGCCGTGGGCACGCCCGGTTTCATCGCTGACGCGGACCGGAGCCGTCGAAGCGGCGCTCCGCGCCGCGGCGCGGTTGCGGCCGCCCGGTGACGGCTGTCGGCAGGCCAACGCGGCCGCGTACTGGCTGGCCATGCGGTCGACCACCGTGCCGACGATGCCGGTCCGCCGCCACGCGGTATAGAAGCTGCCGTTCGCCTGGCAGGTTCGTGCCAGATAATGGCGAAACGCCTCGACCGCCCGGCCGTCGACCGTCGGCGGGTCGCGCCAGAATTCGTCCAGCGAACCCTGCGCCGTCAGCCCCGGCCGGTCGTAGACCGCCGACCCCAGCGTCTTGACCGGCGTGCCGTGATGCAGCGACGAGAGCCCGACGGTGCTGTTGACGGTCACCGTGCCGCGGGCACCGGGCAGCAGGGTCGGCAGATGGCCGTCGCGGATATACAGGACCCGCTCGGCGCAACCCAGCCGCGCCGCGGTCCCGACGACCAGTGCGGTGTAGTCGACGTGGCCGCGGTCCAGCGGATGCTGTTTGATCACCAGACGGCAGTCGGGTGGTGCCGCGCTCGCGAATGATTCGAGGACGCCGACGACGAACGCGTCCACCGACGGAAACGGCGAGTGGTGGATGATCTGGCTGTCGTCGTGAACCTGGAGCGGCACCAGGAAATAGGGGTGTCCGTCGCGCAGCAGCGCTTGCGTCGCCCGGCGGTCGCGCCCGGCATGGCGGATCTTGCGCCACGCCGCCTGAGTCCAGTTCACGAATTCGACCGGCGAGCAGGGTCTGCGATGACGATAATAGGGGAACAGCGGCCGGCCGAAATCCAGGGCGACGCTGTACAGCGTCGAGTGCAGAGCCATCCACGGGAATGTGTTGCCGACCGGTATTTCGGGCTTCTCGGCCACGACCGGTAGGGCGTCGCCGAAAGGCGCCGCTTCACGCATCAGACGCGACCAGCCGTTGACCCCGCCGGTCTCGACGGTCACGTGATCCGGCCGCAGATAGCCCTCCTCGAACACGAAGACCGGGACACCCTCGGCGCCGGCGATCTCCAGCGCCTGCCGGTGATGCGGCCGTGAGTCGCCGAACAGCGCCACCGCATCGACCGCCCTGTCGGCGATCAGACGGCGGAGACGGTCGGGCCAGTCCTGCGGCCGTCCGCGGTAGCCGATCGCCCCGCGATCGGGAAAGTACAGGACGTCGCCGGCGTTGAAATTGACCTTCCAGACGGACGCGCCGCGGGCGCGGAGCTCACGGGCGAGCAGACGAAAGAACGGACCCGCGGGACCCTGCAGCAGAAGCACGCGCGAGAATGGCAGCGTTCCGTCACGCATGCGCCCATCCCAGGAGATAGCGTCCGAGCCGCTGCAGCAGCCGATCCGGACGCAGCAGCGGCCCCGCATCCGCCGGTGCCGGGCTGCGCGTCCGGCGGCCGGCGAGCCGCTCGACGATCGCCTCGCAGTCGCAGACCATGTCGGATTCCCAATCGTAGTAGCGCGGATACAGGATCAGGGCGCCGGCGACGAGTTCGTCGATCGTCAGCCGCCGGGTACGCCGCGCAAAGCGAAGCCGGTCCCTGGTCAGTCCCCAGCCGGCATAGAACGGGCCGCCATACGTCGCGACGACCTTGCCGCGCAGCAACGCCTCGAAACCGGTCAGCGACGAAAGCGTGTGCACCTCGTCCGCCAGCGAAAGGCAGTCGTGGATGGCCGCGCCGCTCCAGTCGGCGTCGATGAACTTCCGGATCAGGGGCATGTCGCCGCCGCGACGGCGGTTGCGCGCGACGATATCGGGATGCGGCTTGTAGGCGATGAATGCATCGGGAACGGACTCGCGCACCACCTGCACCAGTGCGAGATTGGTACGGATATCGGCGCAGCCGCACTGGACCGAGACGTCGTCCTCGACCTGGCCGGGGACCAGCACGATCCGTTTGCCCGCGGCGGCGGGCGGACGAGGCGGCAGGTGTCGCCCGATATTGTATTTGCTGAGCCGGGATTGGACGATGCGGCGGCGCAGCGACGCCGCGCGGGCGCGGAGCTCGGGCGTGAACTCCGTTCCCGCGAGCAGCACTTCGAGATCGCTGGGCCGGCCGGGGTCGTAGTGCGCGCCCTGCCAGTCGACGGTCAGCGAGAACGGCCGCACGAAATCGGATCCGAGCCCGACCGAGCGCAGGAACCCGTCCTCGACGCGCCCTGCGGTCGTGCCCGTCCGCGATTCAAGCAACGACAATCCCGGTGGTTCGCGTTCGCCCCAGACGAGAATCCGGTCGCCCGCGCCGGCCCCCTTGCGCAGCGCCTGCCGGCCGTTGCGCGCGAAGACCGCCCGCCCGCCGGTGCCGGTGACGAACGGCCGCAGCTGTGCCCGTTTCCAGCGTTGCATGCCAAGGCAGATCGTCGTGCCGCGGTTGGCCTCGTTCACGGATCTGGCCGTGGCGAGCAAATCCACCGCACGACGCGCGCAGCAGCGCTCGCCGCTTACCGGGTCGACGTAGCGCGCGTATCGCAGATAGGCCGCCGCGAATATCTCGAGCGGCGACCGACGCCGCTCTCGCCGGCTGCAGGTCAGCCTGTCCGCCGTTGCACCCCACCCGGCATAGAACGGCATGCCGTGACAGGAAACCGGCACGCCGGCAAGCAACGCCTCGAGACCGAGCTGGCTCGACACCGTGTAGACCCGCTCACAGCGTCGCACGAGGTCGAGCGGATTGACGTCGCGGTCGAGCATGCGCACGCCGTCGGGAATAGGCATTTCCGACAGATAGCCGCGCTTGCGCCCGGCGATCGTTTCCGGATGAAGCTTGACGATGATTTCGGCACCGCGATTCTCGTCGACGGCCGCACGCATCATGTCGGCGAAGCTCGAGGCGTCTGCCCCACCGAGCAGGACCGCCATGTCGTCGCGCGTCTGGTCGACGACGAGCACCCGTCGTCGCGTCGTCGGCGGCAGCACCCCGGAGTCCACCGGTGGCGCCGCGTTGTACTTGCTGAGCCCGTCGCGGCGGATCAGCGAAACCAGCTCTTCCGCCTGCGCAACCAGCTCGGGTGCAGGGTCCTCGTTGAGCATGTGCTCGAGCCGCGACGGCCGTCCTGCGTCGTAATAGACCCCGCAATCGTCGACGATCAGCGAGAGCGGCGGCGTCCCGCTGGAGCCGAGCCGCAGCGAGCGCAGGAAGCCGTCCTCGATCGCCCAGTAGGGCAGGTCGTGTTCGGCGGCGTAGCCGCGCGCGCGTCCAGCCGTCGGCCGCATGCCCCATCCGGCGACGGCGTCGAGCTTGCGGGCCCGACGCCTTCCCGGCCGCCAGACGATGCTTTCCGCGCCGAGGAACGCCCGCAGGTGCGGGAGCCGGACGAGCCCGCGCGAAAACACGGCGATGCGGCGAGAGGGACCCCCTATCATTCGTTATGATTCCCGTTGCATTCGTTCTGCGAACCGGCGATCGGCACAGGCCAAGGGCGGCCC
Source organism: Alphaproteobacteria bacterium (assembly GCA_041584475.1). GTDB lineage: Bacteria > Pseudomonadota > Alphaproteobacteria > UBA8366 > JADFVY01 > JBFHDX01. The sequence goes on along the minus strand of JBFHDX010000025.1, from coordinate 31,239 downwards.
CGTGCCGGTTGCCGGAAACCCGCGACCGCCGGCGGGCCGCCGGCTGTTCTGCGCCAGCGTTTCATGGTGCCAGAGCGTCCCTAAGAAAGAATAAACACCACCCCAGAATCCGCCGCTCCGGGCGGCCGGCCGCGCGCCGGTGTACGGAAAATTAACCAGCAAGTGGTAATGACTTCAGACGGCGCCGCGGGAATCGCTGGCGCGCCGACACCGCCCACGGCAGGCGCAGCGGAGGCGGCACGGGCGGCAGGAGAGAGACAGGACGCATGCACCCTTGCTCGGACGCAGCCGGTATCCGCGTGTGGACCGCTTGCCAGCGGTCGGAGCCGCGGTCATGATCTGGTCCGGTTCGGCACTGGCGGGGCTGCTGCTCGGCGCGCCGATGGTTTGCCCCGGCGGGCGCTATGAGGCCCGCCCGGCGGGGCGTGTCGTCGTTCTCCAGGATGGTGCCAACCCCTCCACCGATTTCTATCTGCGCGAACCGTTTGCCGACCCGGGACTGCCGCCCGCCGACTATCTCGACATCGCGATGCCCGCCGCCGGCCGGCTCGATGCCTCGGTGGCCGATGGGGCCGGGATCTTCGTCGTCATCTGTCGCTACGTCACGGCTGACTGGCTGGCCGAGCTGGAGCGGAACCGGAACCGGCTGGTCGGCGTCGCCTATTTCGTCGATGACGACCTGCCGGCAATGCTGCGAGACCGCTCGCTCCCGGGCCGCTACCGGCGCAAGATCGCGCAACGCTATGGCCGCCACGTCGCGCGACTCTCACGGCTGGCCGACCGGCTCTGGGTGTCGACGGACGCGCTCGCCCGGAAATACGCCGCGTGCGGCGCAACATTGTTGCCGCCCGGCCCGCTCGTCGAACGGTCGGAGCCGCCGGTGCGCATGTTCTATCACGGAACGGCCGGCCACCGGCGCGAGAGCCGCTGGCTCGCAACAATCATGCGGTCGCTTCGCGCTCGCGGCGTCGACGCGACGCTCGAGCTGTTCGGCGGGGCGGATGTCCGCCGGGCTTTTCGCGACATCCCCGGCGTCATCGTGCTGCATCCGCTGGCGTGGCGCGACTATCTCGCCTGGTCGGCGGGCGAACGCCGCGACATCGGGCTGGCGCCGCTGTTGCCGTCCACCGTCAACGCCGCGCGCGCGCCGACGCGGTTCTTCGAGATCGCCCGCTTGCGTGCCGCCGGGATCTACAGCGATGTGCCGCCCTATGCGGGGTTCGTGCGCGACGGCGAAGATGGGCTGCTGCTGCCCAACGATACCGATGCCTGGGCGGCGGCCATCGCGATGCTGGCCGGCGACGGCGACCGGCGGCGGGCGATCGCCCGGGCGGCCGAGACGCGGTGCCGGTCGTACGACCATGCCCCGGCGGTTTTCGCTGCGCTCGCCGGCCCGCTTCCCGCCGCGGCGGACGAGCCGCGCCGGGCCCGCCTGGCGTTTGCCGGGGGCGGAGAATAGGCGTCGCGGCGATGCACGACCGGCCGCCGTCATCGCTTCTCGGCAACGCGGACACATCCACGCCCTCGCGTGTCGACCGCCGCGTCGCCGACGGCGCCGGGGTGCGGAGCCTCCCGAATCAGCACGCGCCCGCGCCGTTGGCGCCCGTCGACGGCGTCGCCGAGAGATATACCGCCGCCGACGATCCGATGGTCCGCGTCGTGCTTTGCGTTTACCGGCCGGATGTGCGGCTGCTGCGGCGCCAGATCGACTCCGTGCTGCGCCAGGATTACGGCAAGCTCGAGCTTCTCGTCGTTCCCGACGGACCGTGGCCGCAGGCGAAGCGAATTCTCGCTGAATTCGATGACCCGCGGATCGTCCTCGTACCGGAGCGGTCGAAGGTCGGCGTGTATCTCAACTTCGCGCGCGGGCTGAGGCATGCGCTGGCGCGGTCGGAATCGTCCGGCGACCTGTTCGCCTTCTGCGACCAGGACGACATCTGGCACCCGAAAAAGCTCGCGCGGCACGTCGATTTCCTTCATGGAAGGCCGCTCTGCAGCCTGTCCCACAGCGACGCCCGCATTGTCGACGCCCGCGGCGACGTCATCCACGCGTCGATGTTCGCATACGAGCGCCGCAATAGGGATTCGCGGCTATCGAGGCTCATCCTCGTCAACAACGTCACCGGCATGACGGCGGTCTTCAGGCGGCACGTCGCGCGCCTCGCCGCGACGGCGCCTCCGCAGGCGGGACTCCTCTTCCACCACGACCTGTGGACCGCGCTCATTGCCGGTGCGATCGGCGAGATCGGCTTCATCGACGAGCCGCTGGTCGATTACGTCCAGCACGACGCCAACGTCGTTGGCGCCGTCGCGGCAGTGTCGGCCCGCCGAACGCGCAAGCGCGGGTTCATGAGTCGTGCCTACGTCGATATGTGCGCCCGCCAGTATCTGGTCCGCTATTTCCTGTTCCGGCGGCTCAAAGCCGCCGTCGGCGACCGCAAAGGATCGCCTCGGCCGCGCTCGTTTCGCCTGAGCCGCAAGCTGTTCGGGGCCGGCATTTTCGGGTTCGAGGGACTGGCTTACGCCGGCGGACTCCTGCTATCCGGACAGCCCGGCCTTGCGCGCCAGGCGTTCCGCGTCGCGCTCGGCAAGCTGGCCATCCTGCGGGAGACGCTGAGCGCGCCGGGGCATCCGTCGGTCGTGCAGCGATTCCGCGATGTCTCCAACCAGAAATGCCGCGAGGTAATCGGCTACACGGCGAGTCCCGAGCTCGCCGTCGACGACGACTGGGAGTCCTACTGCGACGGCCGGATGCAGCCGATCGACGATCTGCGGTATGAAGCCGGACCGAAAGCCGTCAATCTGCTGGTTCCCAGTCTGAACCCCGATCACGCGTATGCCGGCATCGCCACGGCGATCGATTTCGCCTCGCTGTTCGTGGGGCACGGCTTTCATGTGCGGTTCATCGCCACGGACCTGCCGATCCGCGACAAGGTCGTATCGAAGAATTTCATTCTCGAGAGGGTCGGCGGCGAGACCCGGGAAAAGCTGGCAAAGCACTGTACCGTGGTCGATTTCCGCAACGAACCGGCGCGTGTTGTCGGTCGTGACGACGTCTGGATCGCGACCGCCTGGTGGACGGCGTACGTCGCCCAGGCGGCGGTGGCCGACCCACGGAGCAGGACGCGCGGTTTCATCTACATGATCCAGGATTTCGAGCCCGGGTTCTATCCGTGGTCCGCGGCATACGCGAATGCGCTGGCCAGCTACCAATTCGATTTCGTTCCCGTGTTCAACACCACGTTCCTGAGGGAACACTTCCTGCGAAACCGCATCATCGAGGACGCGCGCGAATGCTTCTGTTTCTCGCCATCGCTGCAGCTGGAGAAATACGCGCCGGACCCGCAGCGCTTGAAGCGCGCCGGGCGTCGAAAGAGGGTCATCTTCTACGGTCGGCCGAGCGTCGCCCGCAACATGTTCGAACTCGGCGTCACCGCGCTCGCAAGATGGTGCGAGGAGAATGACCTCGACGAATCGTCGCTCGAGATCGTCAGCGTCGGCGAGCAACACGCCGACATCACGCTCCCCAACGGCCTGACCATCCGCTCGCTGGGCAAGCTGCCGTGGGAGGACTATCCGTCGTTCCTGCAGACCGGCGACATCGGCCTGTCGCTGATGCTGTCGCCGCATCCGAGCCATATTCCCCTGGAGATGGCCGCCTCGGGCATGCTCTGTGTCACCAACCGTTACGACATCAAGGACCTGTCGACGATCTCGCAGAACATCATCTCGGTCGGCTCGACGCTCGACGAGGTCGTCGCCGGGCTCTCGATGGCCTTCGCGGGTTCGAAGAACGTGGACAAGCGGATCTCGAATTCCGTGTTCTCGGTCTCGCTCGGCGATCCGCTCGAGGCGCTACCCGAGCGGATACTCGCCCAGCTGCCGCGTCAGCGAGCATCCGGCGGCGCGAACCGGACGCCCGCACCCGTGGGCTACTACGCGTCAGAGAGGCTGGTTTCTCCGGCGGGCGACGGCAAGCCGAGGGTCTTCTTCATGCATATCGCCAAGACCGCCGGATCCTATGTCAATGCGATGATCGCGGCGGCGTACGAGCCGGACGCGGTCGACGTGCACATCGAGCGCTATCCCATGCGACAGAACGTGCAACGGATCTCGGGCAGGTCCTTCGTCTCCGGGCACGTCTACCTGAATAACTGGAAGCGGATCGATCCGCACGACGAATTCCTTCGCGTCACCGTGCTGCGCAATCCGTACAACCAGCTCGCGTCGCATATCCTGTGGCTGGACCACTACAACCTACCCGAATTCGCGGATGAGTGCCGACGGCTCGACCCGGAGACGCGCCAGCTCGTGTCGTGGATCGGTGGCTTGGACCTCAGCGACCTCGGGCAACTCGACGACCTGCTGACCAAGCTGCCAGCCAAGGGCATCCAATATTTCGACAACTGCCAGTCGCGTTATTTCATCGCGGGCCACGAGGACGGGCCGGCGATCGACGAGCCGATCAGCCTGAAGCACCGCCCCCTGCTCGCGAGGATGGCCGGCGAACTCGATTTCATCGGCCTTGCCGAACACATGCAGGATGCGGTTCGCGTCCTGTCCTCGTCGCTGGGACTGAAGCTCGACTATCAAGAGGAAATCGCGAACCCCGCGCGCTCGGCACGGTCGATAAACGTATCTTCACCGGAAGTTCGCGATATTCTCCGCAAGCGGATCATGCTCGACCTCTGGATCTACGAGGCCGCCCGTAGGGGCGTGATCGCATGACCAGCGATCCGGGCCCGCGCGCGGTCGCCGTGGTTGGACACAGCCATCTCGTGGCTCTCCAGCGGGCCGCGGACGAACACCCGCCGCTCGCCGTCAACCTGACCTTCCTGCAGTTGCGTGACGACCGTTACCGACCCGAATTTGAACGCCGGTCGCGACGCCCCGATTCGCCTGCCCGTCTCAATCGTCGCCTGCTGCGCGATATCACCCGCGTGCTCGGCCGTAACGGCGTGCTCGTCTCGTGCATCGGCGGGAACAGTTACAACATCCTCGGACTGCTGAATCATCCGCGTCCTTTCGATTTCGTGCTGCCGTCGCAACCGCGGCTGGAGATCGCTGCAGAACACGAACTGATTCCCGCTTGTCTGGTGCGCGAGATCCTGCGCGAGCGGCTTGACGCCCATAATTTCACGATACTGCGGGCCCTGAGGGCGGCGATCGGCAGCCCGATGTACCACCTCGAATCGCCGCCGCCGGTACCCAGCGAGGAGCATATCCGGAAGTTCCCGGGCGTATTCAGGGACAGGATGGCTGCGTGTGGCGTCTCCCCCGCCGCCCTGCGCTACAAGCTGTGGCGACTTCAGTCGGAGCTCGTGCAGGAAGCTTGCGCTGCCGAGGGCATCGTCTTTGTTCCGGTTCCCGATGAAGCGAGGGACGATTCCGGATTCCTCAGCGAAACCGCCTGGAACCCGGACCCGACGCACGGCAACGCCTGGTACGGCGCCTGCGTCTTGCGCCACATCGCGGCGATTGCCGCGAACTCCGATGCCTTGATCGGATCGATGGAAGCCGGCACATGACTCGCCATCCGTACGGGGCGATGCCCGACCATGCATTCTGGCGGCGCTCGGTCGCGGCGCGCCCGCCGCACGAGGTCGACCCCGTCATAGCCGCACCGTTCACCATCGCCCGCGAAGACCGGGTCGCGACAGCGGGCAGCTGCTTTGCCCAGCATATCGCGCGGTATCTGGCCAACGCAGGCTTCAACTTCCTCGTGACCGAGGACGGCCATCCGCTTGCCGGACCCCAGCTGGCGGCAACCTATGGCTACGGCGTGTTTACCGCACGCTACGGAAACATCTACACCGCGCGCCAGTTGCTGCAGCTGTTCAGGCGGGCATACGGCGAGTTCGAACCGGTCGAAGACGTGTGGCGAGACGCGAACGGTCGTTGCATCGATCCGTTCCGGCCGCGCATCCAGCCCGGTGGCTTCGCGTGTCTTGAGGAATTCGAGGCCGACCGTGCGCAGCATTTGCGGGCGGTTCGCCGAGCCTTCGAAGAGCTCGATCTTTTCGTTTTCACCCTCGGGCTCACCGAGTGCTGGGAATCCAGGGCCGACGGCGCGGTCTTTCCATTGTGCCCGGGAGTCGCGGGCGGCGAATTCGATGACGCGCGTCACGGGTTCATCAATCTCGAGGTCGAGGATGTCGTCTCCGACCTGCTCGCGTTCCGGGATCGCCTGAGAGCCGTGAACGCCGCGGCGCGGATGATCCTCACCGTGTCGCCCGTGCCGCTGGCAGCGACGGCGGAGGACCGGCACGTCCTGGTTTCGACGACGTATTCGAAGTCGGTGCTGCGCGTGGCGTGCGACCGGGTAACGCGCGACTGTGCGGACGTCGCCTACTTTCCGTCGTATGAGATCATCACCGGCAGCCACAGTCGGGGGCTGTACTTCGCCGAGGATCGCCGCTCGGTCACCGAACAGGGCGTGGCTCAGGTCATGGAGCTCTTCCTCCGGCATTTCACCGACGGGCCGGCGCCGGCATCCGTGCCGCCGGCCGACTCCGACGCTGTCGGAGGCCTGGATCCCGTGCGCGAGATGGAGGCCCTGGTCGAGCTCGACTGCGACGAGGAACTGCTCGACCGGCGCTGAACGGCACCGGCGTACCGCGAGCCGGTCGGGCGAGGGCGGCGCGCGCGGCGCCGGTTCAGCTGATCGATTGGGACACGGGGGGCATCGGCCGGTCGCCGGCGGGGCCGATCACCGCGGCGAGCGCCGTGCGAAACGAGCCGCGTGCAATCATGCGCATCGCGATGCCGTGTTCGGATGCGCTCGGGACCGGGTGATGCCGGACGTTCCGCAGGTCGCGGAGGTAATCCACGTGGATCTTGTCCTCGCCGCAGCCGTCGCCATAGTAGAGGTCGACACGGCTGTCGGGGTGTGAGCGGATCAGTTTCCGCAGGTCCAGATCCCTCGCCAGCCGCTGGAAGACGCGCCTCGCCTGTGGATTGGCGGATCCGCGTGGGTCGTCGTCCAGAATGCCGTCGTCGAGGCGCGAGACCGGACTGAACGCCAGGCAGCGCCGCGCGCCGAGACGCATCCCGTACGCCAACGCGGCGAAGGAGCCGGAGGAAAAACCGACCGACACGAGCTTGCGCGTCCCCATCGCGGCCAAGAGCTCACCGAGGTAGTCCACCGCTCCGTCGAGCCGCCCGTCGATTCCCTGGATGCCCGAGAGGTGCAGGCACTTCATCGTGTCCCTGACATAGACGATGTTCGCCGGCAGAGTCCGCGCGTGCCAGTGGAATTTGTCCAGTGGCAGAATGTTCATGTGACCGGCGAAGCCGGAAAAGAACACGACCGTCACGTCGGAGTCGGCCGGGAACGCGAGATGGCCGCCGCTGAAACCAAGGATCTGTCGCTCGATCTCCCATTCGATATTCTGCCGCACCGGCTCCGGGCACGAAAGCCTGAGCGTCCGCGTCGCGCCCATGACCCCGCGCAGTACATCGAGAAAGTCCCGGTTTTCGCCTGTCAGCGTGGCTTCGCCGCATCTGTCCAGGGCGGCCAGAGCGTCATCGATCTCCGTGATGTGGAGGCATCTTGTCAGCGCCCATCGCGAGGCGTTCTGCGGGCCGATACCGTCGTCCGCGGCGATGTGGTCACGCGTCCAGCGTCCCGGGAACAGCAGAACCTCGGTCCGATCCGGCCTGAAATCTTCGAGATCCTCCGGCAGGTAGCCGTTGACGATGCGCACGGCCTCATCGCGATGGCCGGTCTCCATGAGGAGATTCGCCAGGCTTCGCCCGATCGCCAGGTGCCGGGGCTCCAGCATGTTTGCCTGGCGCAGGTGGCGCAGCGCCGCCGCGACGTCGAAGCGCTGTGCCGCCTGCCCGGCGAGATAGTGTAGCTCGGCGTTCTTGGGATGCTTTTCGAGGATTTCCGTCGCCAGGCCGTAGGCGGCGTGGCAATCACCACACGCCAAGGCCTCCTCGATCCCCGTGCGAGCCTTCTCCGCGTCCATCGCCTCTGTCCCTACCGGCCGATCTCCAGCTTGCGCTCGATGATCGTAAGCAGGTCGGCAATGGTCGACATGTCGGCCACGTCCTCCTCCTGGAGCTTGATATCGAGGCGCTCTTCGAGCTCCATGAGAAGATCGATCAGTTTCACCGAATCGAATCCGAGGTCGGCGACGAGCTCCGTCTCGGGGGCGAAATCGTCCGGTCGCGAGCCGCTGAGCCGGCCGATGGCCGCCAGCGCGATACCGGCGTGCCGCGTCGATGCGATCGGCATTGCACTTGTGCCGGTCGTCATCAGGGCCGCTCCGGCGCGGCGGCGTGCTCCGTCGCGCGTTCGTCCGCCTTGCCCGCCACGCCGTCACCGAACGGCGTGGCGCCATAGATGCCTGGATTCCACACTCCGGCCCGATCAAAGAGGTAACGCGCCTGGGTATAGAAAAACAGCGCGCTTGCCACTGCCGGCCCGGTTTCGGGCTTTGCGGCAACCGCCGCGCTGATATCCTTCCATATCGCGCGTTCGTCGCTGCCGCTCAGGAGAAACGTCTTGATGAGCGTAGCGACGCGCAAGCTGACCTCGCGCGTCGGAAACTTCAATCCGCCGACTTTGCCGCGGAACAGCGGGCCGCGTTGCCGACCCATGCAGTCGATCATGCGGATGACCCGTTTGGCGAAATTTTCCGGGCTGTAAAGCCGGTTGCACAGCCACGCCAGCCCGGTCTGGAAGTCCGCGCTCGACATTTGCTTCGGGACGATATTGGTGTCGAAGATGCCGCCGGGCGCCGCGTTCGGACCTGCGGTCAGCCGACCCTCTTTGAGCATGCGGTCGTAAAGCGGCGTGGCGACGGGCGCCATCAGGCTGCCCACGCTGAAACACGGTATCGGGCTTGCCATGGCGAATTCGAACTGTCGTTCGAAGATATCGGGTCCGTCATTGTCGAAGCCGACGATCATGCCGCCATAGACCGTAATTCCGTAATCCAGAAACACGCGGACGAGCCCGAGCAGGTCGACACCGACATTCTGGCGCTTGCGGGTCTCCTTCAGGCTTTCGACATTGGGCGTCTCGATGCCGATGAACACCCGCGTGACGCCCGCTTCCGACAGCAGCTGCATGATCTCCGCGTCCTTGGCCGCATCGATCGACAGCTGCGTCATGAACGTCACGGGACCGTCCGGTCGCCCGATGTTCCAGTCCCGGATCGCGGCAAGTGCCGCCTTCGCGCGCCGTCGGTAGACCGTGAAATTGTCGTCCGACAGGAACACGTCGCGGAAACCGATCTGATAGAGCGTCTCGAGCTCGCTGATGATCTGATCGACGGGCTTATGCCGTTGCCGGCGACCAAGATACTGAATTACATCGCAAAATTCACATTCGAAGGGACAGCCGCGGGAAGTCTGGACGGCCCCGCTCAGGATGTCATCGTGCGGGTAGAGATCCCAGCGCGGCAACGGAGACAACGCCAGATCCGGCTTGCCGCCCTCATATTCCTTTTTCCAGCATCCTCGTTCGAGATCGGCGAAGAACTGCTCCGCAATTCCCTCGAGTTCGCCAACGACAAGGATATCGCAACGGTCGCGGAAGGTCTCCGGCGCCAGCGTGGCATGCGGTCCGCCGATGATCACCGGCTTGCCGCGGCGGCGGAATTCGTCGGCGATCTCCAGCATGCGCGCCACCTGCGTGACCTTGCCGGTGATGCCAACGAAGTCGCAATCATGGTCGAAATCAGCGTCTTCGACGTACTCCTCGCAGATCCTGATATCCCAGTCCCCGGGGGCGAGGGCCGCAACGGTCAGTGTGGCGAGGTCCGCCGTCGTGTGGGCCGGCCTCATGCCCCACGCGCGGAACACCTCCGCTCCGAAATAGCCGTGATGCGTCGCGGCTGGATTTATCAGGTACAGGGACTTCGCCATGCGGGTTCGCTCGCGGACCGAGGCCGTGACTCCGTTCAACAAGGCAGAACATTGATTCTTATGAGCCCTTGTTTAAGAATAGATTACTCTCCACATGCCGCGGCGGGCGCGCCGCTGCACGGATCACGGTGACAGCCGGTCGAGCGCACCCTGACGGTAGAGTTCTCGAAGATCACCGCGTCGCGTCTTGCCGCTGCTGGTGCGCGGGATCGTGCCGCGCCGGACGATGATGACGTCGCGCAGCGCAATGCCCAATTCGCGGCCGATGCGACCGCGGATTGCGCGACCGATGGCGGTGAGCTTGGCCGTGTCGCGCTCCGAGCTCTCCACCGCAACGACGATCTCCTCGCTGCCCGACTCGCCTGCCACGCCAAAGGCTGCCGAACGCTCCCCCCTTGCGTTTCCCGCTACAGCATCCGCGCACTGCTCGAGCTCGTAGGGCATGATGTTCTCGCCGCGGACGATGAGGACGTCCTTGAGCCGGCCGGTGACGTACAGCTCGCCGTCTCTCAGGAAGCCGAGATCGCCGGTCCGGAGCCAGCCGTCCGCGAGCACCTCCGAGGTCGCCTCGGGATCGTTGTAGTAACCCGAAAACAAGGCCGGGCCGGCCACATGGATCTCGCCTGTCGCGTTCTCCGGCAATGTCGAGCCGTCCGGCGCCATGATCCGCAGTCGGGTGTCGCTGACGGGTTTGCCGCAGCACGTGACCTGCGGCATCGCCGCTGTCGATCCTGCCGCCCCGGGGATGCGGGTGGTTCTCGGCCCCAGCCCCGCCTGATCCATCGTCACCAGGACCGTGGCCTCGGCCAGCCCGTATGCGGGTCGAAACGCTTCGCGGCGAAATCCGTATGCCTGGAATGCCTGCGAAAAAGCGTCGACCGTCTCGGGCCGGACCATTTCGGCCGATATGATCGCCGTACCGAACGCCGAAAGGTCGAGCCTTTCGGCCGACCAGGATCTCAGCCGGTCGACGCAGTACTGATAACCGAAGTTCGGGCCGACGGACACGCTTTCGCCGTCGGCCGCGGCGAGCCGCCGGAGCCACGTCTGCGGCTGCCCGAGAAAGGTTCGCGGGAGGAGGAGCGTGAGGTCCCGCCCCAGCGCCACGCATTCCAGCATCTCGACGAGTCCCATATCGTGGTACATCGGGACCCAGAACACGGCAAGCTGCCCTGCGGATCCGGCGTCCGCGCCGCGCGGCGCGCGGACAGCCTGCGACAGGGCACGGATATTGTGGCCGACCGCGCGATGAGAGATCACGGCGGCGCGCGGCATTCCGGTGGAGCCGCTGGTCATCTGCAGGTAGGCGGGCCCTGCCGGATCGACCGCAGCCGGGGCGTGGGGGCGGTCGACGGTGAGACGCTCCAGCTCCGCGGGCGTGATGACCCGGATGCTGGCAGCGTCCGGCGGCACCGAGCCGGACGATTTGCGGGCGCTGATGATCAGCCGTGCTCCCAACCGCGCGGCAGTGCGCAGCAGCCGCTGCTGATGGTAGCGCGGAGAGGCGAGGATGGCGCCGGGCGAGACTGCCGCCGGCAGGGCACCGAGGACGATCGCGCCGAACCACGCGCCGAACCAGGCCCAGGACGTCGGAAGGCTGATCAGGATCGGCTCTCCCGGTCGGACTCCGACCCGGGCCAACCGCGCCGCGGTCGTCGTGGCGAGAATTTCGATTTCCGGATAGCACCGGCGGTCCAAGGCGCGGCCCCAGGGATCGAGTATGCCGATTCCGCGTTCAGGAAAACGCCTTGCGGCGCGCTGCAGAAGGGCGATGAGCGTTTGTTCGGCGCTCATGATCCCGGCCCGGCCTGAGGACGATGCGATGCTGGCCGACGCATCCGTCGTCGCGCTTGCGTGCGCCGCCGCCGAGAGCTCTCGACCGTCCGACCGACGCGGCACGCCTCGGCACACCCCCTGCCGGCCGGCGTGTCGATTGCCACCGATTGGGCGCGCCCCGTCATGTGACGGGCCCGTATCCGAGAGCTGTCGCGACATGCCGGCAAAGACCCCAGACTTCGCCGACGCGACTGTCCGGCGGTCGGAAGCTGCGCATGCGCGCCGGATCGATTCCGGGCGACTCTACGCGCTCTGTCGCGGCACCGGTGAAAGCGACCAGGCGCCGGATGACCGCGTGCGGATCGTTGCAGATATCCTCGTAGCGGAGCTCAAGATACTGCGCCGATGAGAGACGACGGCGCGCAAACCGCGTCACGCCGTCGACCTGATATAGCCACGACACCGCGTTCCGCATGTGGTCCTCATGCGCCCGCAGCTGCGCGTCGCTGAGGCCCACCCACCGATAAGCGGCCGGCAGCACCGCCTCTCCCAAGCGGTTGTTCGTTCGGGATGTCAGGTGTGTTCGGCGCAGGCTGCAGTCCACGGGGTGTCGCACAAGATGGATCAATTTCGCGTCGGGGAAGGCGCTGAAAAGCTCGGGAACGACGATCATCGCCTCGGGCAGCTTGAAGCCCCAGAGCTGGCCCTCCTGCCACGTGCCCATGCCGAGGATGCTCCTCGCCCGCGACGCGAGCAGGCGCTGCCGCATTTCCGCCGACATCGCCCCGCTCGGCTCTGGCGCTGTCGCCTTTTCGATGGCCATTTCGAAGATGAGGTCGAGCCATTCGAGCGAATCTCCCGAGTGATTCAATCGGTTGCCGATGAAGATCCCGACACGTTCCGCGATGTCCGCCAGGAGTCTCGTGCCGCTGCCGCCGCGCCCGGTCAGTATGATCGGGCGACGGACGAGCTCGTCCGGGATCGCACGGGCCCGGGCGGGCCGTTTGCGCCGTGCGACATCCTCGAAACCCAGTGCGGCCATTTGCTCGCCGGCGATCCGGACGATCTCGCGTTCTTGCCGCGGGGTCAGCCGGTCTCGCCATGCGTCGATCGAGAGCCGGTCGAGCGGTCGCGACCGCTCGGTCAGGTCGCGCGACAGTCCTTGAAAGATCCGATCGTGCGTCGTCATGCGGCGATCGAAGGGCAACCCGACATGGCTGCTGAGCGCGCGGCAGGTCGCAAGCGTGTCCTCGACCAGATCCTCGTATCGGATCCTCAGCGTCGGCAGACCGCTGTCGAGGAATCTCCCGTACAGCGAGGTCGCTAACCGCCACATGGCGGCCATGCGCGCATGAGGCGGTTCCGTCCCATCGTCGAGACGGGCCAGTTCATCGATATGTTCGGCAGCCAGTGCGGCGTCGTTCCTGATCGCTCGGACGTGATCGTCGACGAGGCGGATACCCCCGAACTTCATCATCGAGGCGACGACTGCCCTCGGGTCGCGCACCGGCATCACGACGCTGACGGGCGTGTCCGACCGCGCCAGTGCCGCGTACTGGTACATGAGATCGGGCACCTGCAGGACGAGATGCGTGACGTTGTGCCGGATCGCCGGCTTCGCCTCGGCGGTTGCCTGCACGATTCGCTGCTGCCGCGGCCGGTATTTCCCGGCGGCGCGGGAGAGCACCTCGCGCAGCAGTTCGGGCGCGTTCGCGTCACCGGCGAGGTGGGCGCGAAACCATGTGCCTGCCCCATCCTGTTCCTCGAGCAGGACGGTATCCGGATGGGCACCGATAATCTGGCCGACGAGCAGGACGCCGCTCCTCTGACAGCCCGCGACAACGACGATCTTCCTGATGTTCCCGAGCATTCCCGATATCCGACGGGCCGGCCACGGTCCGCGCCGGAGCCGCCCACTCGCACTCCCGTCGGACCACCGCCGGCCTCGCCGGGCATCCCGCTACATACTGCTGGAGGTATTCTTAGGTCAGGAAGTGTAACAAGAACCTTAAGGCGGACCCCTTTGCTTCCGCCGTGGCCGACAGGGCCGCCGGTCGCGCGGGATGCGGCGCGCGGACGGCCGCATTCGACGGCGAATTTACGCGATCTTAACGCTGAAGCGGCGAATGAGTAGGGACCCGGCATCGCACGCATGCGGTCCGGATCGAAAGGACGAGCACGTGTTCCGTGGCGGCAGTTCGTCGATCGCTGCTGGTCTGGTGGCCCACGCGCAGGTCATCCAGGCCCTCGTGCTGCGCGAGATCAGGACCCGTTTCGGACATTACCGGCTGGGCTATCCGTGGGCGCTCGCCGAACCCGTGGCGCACGTCGCGGTACTGTCGATCATCTTCGGGCTCCGGTCACCGACCGTCGCCGGCAACGTCGACTTCCCGCTGTTCCTGGCGACCGGGATCATTCCCTATCTGCTGTTCCACCGGATGGTCATGCGCGGCATGAGCACCGTCGAGGGAAACCGGGCCCTGTTCAGCTATCGTCAGGTCAAGCCGATCGATACGCTGATCGCGCGCGCCATCCTCGAGGTCGTGATCTACGGCGCCGTCTTCGTCGTGTTCATGACCGGCGCCGCGTGGCTCGGCTTCGACGTCGCCGTGCACGATCCGTTGCCGGTGCTCATGGTCTTCCTCCTGCTCGCCCTGCTGGGCCTCGGCCTCGGGTCGCTGGCCTGCGTCGCGGCGACGATGTTCACCGACACCACCCAGGTCGTGCCGATCGTGCTGCGGCCCCTTTATTTCATCTCGGGCATCTTCTTTTCGGTCGAACGCCTGCCCGCCGAATACCGCGACTACCTGCTGTGGAACCCGGTGCTGCACGCGCTCGAACTGATCCGCGAGCATTACTTCCGGGAAATCGACGCCTCGTTCGGCGATCCGCTCTATCTCGGTTGGACGACCGCCGTCAGCGTCGCGCTCGGGCTGCTCACCTTCCACGTCTACCGCTACCGCATGGTGGCGACGTGATCGAGCTCCAGGGCGTCACCAAATGGTATCCCACGCGGCACGGGCGGAAATACGTCCTGCGCGACGTCGAGGCCCAGTTGCCGGCGGGACGCCATATGGCGCTCCTCGGCCGCAACGGCGCCGGAAAGACGACGCTGCTGCGCCTGATCGGCGGCATCGACCACCCGAGCAGCGGCCGCATTCTCAGACGGGCACGCGTCTCCTGGCCGGTTGGTCTCACCGGCGGTTTCCAGGGCAGCCTCACCGGGCGCGAGAACGCGCGCTTCGTGTGTCGAATCAATGGGGTCTCGCACCGGCCGGCGATGCGCGAGAGGATCGAGTACGTGCGGGAATTCGCGGATATCGGCGCTTATTTCGACGAGCCGGTGAAGACCTACTCATCGGGCATGCGTGCCCGTGTCGGTTTCGCGCTCAGCATGGCCTTCGAGTTCGACTACTACCTGATCGACGAGATCATGGCCGTCGGCGACCAGAGCTTCCGCGAGAAATGCAGCGACGAATTGGCGCGCCGCCGCGGGCGCGGCACGTTTATCGTGGCTTCACACGATATTCGGCTGGTTCAGGACATCTGTGACAGGGGCATCGTCGTCGCCGACGGATCGGTCAGCGTGTTTGCGCAGATCGCCGACGCCGTCGAGGCCTATCGCGCCACCACCGCAAACCGCGGCGCCGGTTCCGCGATGCTCGGCGACCCGCGGGATTTGGCATGAATTTGTTAATAATCTCGCTCTAGGCTGGATGCGGGCTGGCAAATGGATCCGAACGTGGCTGGCGACACCCGCACCAAAGCTGTGGCGACCACCGTCGCCGGTCCGCGCGCGCGCTGGCTCGCCGGCGCGGCGATCCGGTTCGCCGCCATCGTCGTGCTGCCGTTCGCCGTGACGGCCCTCTATCTCTCGGCCCTGGCGTCCGACCGCTACGTCTCGGAGACCCGGTTCGCGGTCCGCGACAGCGGCACCGGCGGCGAGCCGCACGTCCTCGACCTCTCGTCGCTGCTCGGCGGCGGCAGCGGCATCGCCCTGCAGGATGCCTACCTGATCCGCGACTACATCCTGTCGCTGGACCTGCTCGCCAAGCTCGACGCCGCGCTGGAGCTGCGCGCAGCCTGGTCCGACCCGGCCATCGACCCGATCTGGCGCCTCGCGGCGGATGCCTCGAACGAGGATTTTCTCGACTATTACCGCGACATGGTCTCGGTGACGTTCGATACCGATTCCTCGATCATCAGCGTCGAGCTGCAGGGATTCGAGGCCGCGGCGACGCAGCGCATGCTGGAGATGATCCTCGCCGAGAGCGAGCGCCTCGTGAACGAGATCTCGCACCGGCTGGCGCGCGAGCAGCTCGATTTCGTGATCGGCGAGATCGACGAGAACACGGCGCGCCTGAAAGCGGCGCGCGGCGAGCTGCTTGCCTTCCAGAACGAGCACGAGGTCGTGGATCCGTCGCGCGAGGCGGGACTCGTTACGCAGGTCATCGCGCAGATGGAGGCCAGCCTCGCCGAGGACCGCGCGCAGCTCAAGGCGTTGAGCCGCTATCTCGACCGCAACGCCGCGGAGATCGTCGGGCTGCGCAACCGCATTACCGCCAAGGCGGAGCAGATCGAGGCCGAGAAGACGCGGTTGACCGGCAACGGCGACGCGCGGCTAAACCAGATCATGGCGCGCTACGAGGAGTTGCGCTTCGACGTCGAGTTCGCGCACGAGCGCTACCGGCTGGCTCTGATGGCGCTCGAGAAGGCGCAGATCGACGCCTCGCGCAAGGTCAAGAGCCTCGTCGTCGTCAGCCGGCCGAACCTGCCGCAGGAGCCCACTTATCCCGACGCCTCGTATATCCTGGCGACCCTCGCCGCGTTCCTGCTGATGGGTTTCGGTATCGTCAGCGTGATCATCGCGGCGATCCGGGAGCACCTGGAATGATGCGGCGCGCACGCGCGGCGGCGGCACGCGGGCGGCTCCTGCCGGCTGCCCTGGCCGTCATCGCCGGCCTCGTCTGGCCCGCCGCGAATGTCGCTTCGCAGGGCGCAACAGGCCCCGATCCGCAACTGCGCGAAGACACCGTGCGCTCGCCGGGCCCGGAGATCGAGGCGCCTGCGGAAACGCCGTCGAGCGAGCTGCCGGTGTTCGGGGCGCGCGTGTTCACCGGCGCCTTCTCGCAGCAGCCCTTCACCGGGTTCAACCCCGACTACCGCATCATGATCGGCGACCAGCTGCGCGTGCAGCTCTGGGGCGCCGTCGAGTTCAGCGAAGCGCTCGCCGTCGATGCCCAGGGCAACATCTTCATCCCCGACATCGGGCCCGTGCGGGTGCTCGGCGTGCGCAACGACGCGCTGACCGAGGTGATCCGCGGCCAGGTGCGCCGGGTCTATCGCGAGCAGGTCGGTGTCTACGCCAATCTCGAAGGAGCGCAGCCGGTCAGCGTCATCGTCTCGGGCTTCGTGCGTCGCCCCGGCATGTATCGAGGCCTGTCTTCGGACTCGGTATTGTCCTACCTCGACCAGGCCGGCGGCGTCGATCCCGAACGGGGCAGCTTCCTCGATGTCCGGATTCTGCGGTCCGGCAAAGTGCGCCAGACGGTCAACCTTTACGACTTCCTGCTCGATGGCGAGCTGCCGGCGATCCAGTTCGCCGACGGCGATACCGTCCATGTCGGGCCCCTGCGCAACACGGTGACGGTCGAGGGCTCGGTGCACAATGCCGCGCGGTTCGAGTTCGCCGGCGAGAGCGTGCCCGCCGGCACGGTGATGCGCTGGGCGCTGCCGCGGCCGGAGACCACGCATTTCCGGCTCCGACGCAACAACGCCGGCGAGACGACGGCGCAGTTCCTGCCGATGATCGCGATCGATTCGGTGATGCTCAGACCGGGCGACAAGGTGACGCTGATCCCCGAGGACCGGCCGCAGATCATCGTCGTCGCCGTGTCGGGCGAGCACGAAGGCGTCAAGGAGTTCGCGGTGCCGCCCGGCACGCGGCTCGGCTACGTTCTCGACCGTATCGCGTTGAACGAGCGCTCGAACAAGGCCGCGGTGCAGCTGTTCCGCGAGAGCGTCAAGGAGCGGCAGCGCGCGCTGCTGCAGCAGTCGCTGAACCGGCTCGAGCAGGAGCTTCTGGCGTCGCGCTCGGCCACCGACGAGGAGGCGGCGCTGCGCCTCAAGGAGGCCGAGCTGGTGCAGTCGTTCGTGCGCCGCGCGCGACGTGTCGAACCGCAAGGCCTGGTCGTTCTCGGCGGGCCCCAGGCCGCGCGCGACGTCTATCTGGAGGACGGCGACGTGCTGTTCGTGCCGGCCGCGAGCAACCTGGTGACGCTGGCCGGTGAGGTCATGTTCCCGACCGCCGTCACCTGGAGTCGCGAGCTGACGATCAAGGACTACATCGAGAAAGCCGGCGGCTTCACGCGCACCGCCGAGAAGCGCAAGGTGCTGCTGCGCCATGCGAACGGCGAGATCGAGTCGGTCGATATCGGCGGCTTCCGCGGTGCGCGCCCGCAGGCCGGCGACGAGATCATGGTGCTGCCCGCGCCCAACGTGAAGAACCTGCAGCTCGCCAAGACGCTGGCCGAGATCCTGTTCCAGCTGGCGGTGACGACGAGCGTGATCCTCGACATCTGAGCGCTCGCCGCCGACGCGGTGCGGACACGGCCGCGCGCCCCCACCGCACGGGGCATCGCCGCCGCAGTTCGCCTGCCGTGCGCGATCGGCTATGCTGCACCGGAATGCACGGCCGGGAGGGCGGCGCGATGGCAGAATCGGCGGAAGGCGGCGCGATGCTGCGCTGGGGCGTGCTCGGCGGCGCGCGCATCGCGACCGCATACGTGATCCCGGCCATCCAGGCGAGCAGGAACGGCAACGTCACCGCGCTGGCGAGCCGCGATGGCGAAAAGGCGCGGCGCATCGCCGCGCACTTCGGCATCGCGGAGCGGTTCGAATCCTACGAGGCCCTGCTGCAGTCGGATACCGTCGACGCGCTCTACATCCCGCTGCCGACCTCCTGGCACGCCGAATGGACGCAGCGCGCCGTCGACGCCGGCAAGCATGTTCTATGCGAGAAGCCGATCGGCATGGCGGCCGGCGAGATCGAGCGGCTGCTCGCCGCGCGTGACGCGTCGGGCCGCATGGTCGCCGAGGCCTTCATGGTCGCCCATCACCCGCAGTGGGCGTTCGCCCGGGCGGCGCTCGCCGAGGGACGGATCGGCCGGCTGCGCCACGTCGAGGGTTGCTTCACCTACTTCAACAAGGATGCGGACAATATGCGCAACCAGGTCGCGCTCGGTGGCGGCGGCCTGCGCGACGTCGGCGTCTACCCGTTGGTCACGACGCGGCTTGCCACGGCATGCGAGCCCGCGCGCGCGCTCGCGAGGCTCGATACCGACGCAAGCTTCGGCACCGACGCCTTCGCCGAGGCGTTGCTCGACTTCGGCGATTTCCGGCTCGCCTTCACCTGCGGGACGCAGGCGGCACCGCGCCAGGAGATGACTTTTCACGGCGAGGAGGGCTGGATGCGTCTCGAGACGCCGTTCAATCCCCTGGCCTGGGGCACCGCGCGCGTCGAGATTCGCCGCGGTGGCTTTGCCGCCGAAGGCTCCGTGCGCACGTTCCCGAACGTCGACCAGTACCGGCTGCAGGCGGAGGCCTTCGCCGACGCCGTCGCCGCGGTGCGCGGCGGTACCGCGCCGGCGGGCGTGGACTACGCGATGCCGCTGGAATCGTCGCTGCTGAACCAGCGCGCCATCGACGCCTGCTTCCGCGCGGCCGATGGCGACGGGTGGGTGGAGGTGTAGGCACGCGTCGGCGTTACCGCCGTCCGCCGAGCCCCCGGCATACCCCCTTAGACCCTCACAGCGGTCCTTGGTTGTGCGGGTTGCCGATCATGGCGAGGAACTCGCGGCGCGTCGCCGCGTCGGTGCGGAAGCCGCCGAGCATCGTGCTCGTCACCATGCTGACGCCGGTACGGTGGACGCCGCGCGTCGTCATGCAGTGATGGACCGCCTCGATGACCACGGCGACGCCGTGCGGATTGAGCACGTCCTGGATGGTGTTGGCGATCTGCGCCGTCATCTTTTCCTGGATCTGCAGCCGGCGGGCATAGGCCTCGACGACCCGGGCCAGCTTGCTGATGCCGACGACGCGCTTGTCCGGCAGATAGGCGACGTGGGCGCGGCCGATGATCGGCGCGATGTGGTGCTCGCAGTGGCTCTCGAAGCCGATGTCGCGGAGCACGACCATCTCGTCGTAGCCCTCAATCTCCTCGAAGGTGCGTTGCAGCTCTGACACCGGGTCGTGCTCGTAGCCGCCGAACCACTCCTCCCACGCCCGGACCACGCGGCCCGGCGTCTCGAGCAACCCCTCGCGCGCCGGATCCTCTCCAGCGTAGGCGAGCAGCGTGCGCACCGCTTCCTCAGCCTGCTCGCGCTTGGGCCGGTTCGACAACGGCACCACGCTCGCGCCGTTGCGCCTCTTCACACCCGCTTTGGTCACAACCGATGCCCCTTCTGCAACTCTACGTTTATCGGCAACCCTTATCCTCTTTAGACGTCCTGTCGCCGCCTGTCACCGGGCATTTTCACAGTATTGTACCGCCGGCGCAACGGAAACACCCGGAAACCGCAGAAATCCGGGCGAATTCGGCGACCGATCGGAGAATACTATGAAAAGGTTAATGAATTTGCATCGGCTGATGCGGGCTGTCGAGCGAAAATGCCGGGACGTCCACCTCGAAGGTCTCGCCGTCCGGCCCCTCCATCTCGTAGCGCCCGACCATCACGCCCGACGGCGTCTCGAGCGGTGTGCCGCTGGTATATTCGAAGCTCTCTCCCGCGTGCAGCAGCGGCTGCTCGCCGACGACGCCCGGGCCGCGCACTTCCTGCACCCGGCCCATGGAGTCGGTGATGCGCCAGTAGCGGTTGCGCAGTTGCACCGTGCGCTGGCTCAGATTCTCGATGCGCACGTGGTAGGCCCAGACATAGTGGTTCTCGTCCGGCTCCGACTGCTCGTCGAGATAGACCGGCCGGACCGTCACCTTGATGCCGTCGGTAATCGCCTCGTACATGTCCGAACCACCCCTGAGCGCCCGCCGCGGGCGGGCCCGACCCACCTATGTAATAAGTCCCGCCGAGTTGTCCAGAGGATGCATCGGCCGCACTGCAGTCTGCCGCGCCAATGGGGCGGAAGCGTGGCGTCGTTCGGGCGCCTTTATGCAGTGGCGGCCCCGACGGAGCGGTACATTCAGGCGTTGTGCCGGCGAAAAGGACCCTTCCCCGACCGGCGGGGAAGGGGGGGCAAGTTGAACCGGCGGGCGACGTCGGTCGCCCGTGATCAGCGAAACGCGACGCCGGGCCGTGCGCCCAGCTTCCTTACGATGACCGCCAGCGGGCAGAATCCGGTGAAGGCGGCCTGCAGCATGTTTGCGCCGACGAACGCGGTGAACCAGAGCCAGTAGGCGGAATGCAGCTGCGACAGCGCCAGGCTGACGAGCACCATCGCGCCGGCGAAGGCAAGAATGATACGATCGATGGACATCGCGAATCTCCCGCACACAGGGCCGTCCCGCGCCTTATATAAGTTATTGCTAATGGAAATCAACCGAGGAATCCGGCGCCGGGCGGTACCTGGGCACGACCGCCTTCAGTCGCTCTCCGCGAACTCCGGCGCGTCGTCGCGCGGCGCGATCTCGATCACCGGGCCGGCCGCCGCCGCTGCATCGTCCGGATCGTGGGTGACGAGCAGGACGGGCAGGCCGCGCTCCCCGGCGTGGTCGAAGACGAAGTGGCGCATGCGGTCGCGCAACCGCGCGTCGAGCCGCGAGAACGGCTCGTCCAGCAGCAGCGCCTTCGGCTCCGCCAACAGGGTACGCATGAGCGCGATCCGCGCCCGTTGCCCGCCGGACAGCGTTGCCGGATCGCGGTCGCCGAATCCGGGCAGCTCGGCCTCGGCCAGCGCCGCGGCGACGCGAGCCCGGCGCTCTCGCCGCGGGACGTTCCGTGGGATGCCGAAGGCCAGGTTGCCGGCAACCGACAGGTGGGGGAACAGCAGGTCGTCCTGGAACAGGATACCGATGCGCCGCGCTTCCGACGGCAGCGCGGTGATGTCGGTGCCGTCGAGCAGCGCCCGCCCGCCGACCGTGAAGGCCGCGGCGACCGAACCGCACAGCCAGGCGAGTAGCGACGATTTGCCGCAGCCGCTCGGGCCCATGACGGTGACGACCTCGCCCGGCGCGACCGCGAGGTCGAGCCCGTCGATCAGCACCCGGCCGTCGAGCGCCAGCGTCACCGCCTTGAGCCGCAGCGCGCCGTCGCCGCTCATGCCGCGAACTCCCGCATGTCGCGCCGGCGCCGATAGAACCACGCCGGCACGCCGATCGCCAGCATGAAACCGAGCCACGGCAGCAGCGCCTGCAGCAGCGCGTAGACTCCGATCACGCGACGATCGCCGCCGGCCGCCAGGCTCACCGCCTCGGTGGTCAGGGTGGCGAACCGACCGCCACCGGCGAACACGGTCGGCAGGTACTCGCCGACGCTGACGGCGAAACCGACGGCGGTCGCGAACAGCACCGGGCGCAGCAGCATCGGCAGCTTGACACGCCAGAACACGCCGGCGGGCGACGCGCCGAGGCAGAGTGCGGTTCGTGCGTAGCGTTCGTCGAGACGCCGCCAGGGGTCGGCGAGGGCGAGGAAGACGTAGGGCAGGACGAACAGAAGGTGGCCCCATACCAGCGCCGGCCAGCTGCCGTCGAGCCCGGCCCGCACCAGCAGCACCTGGACCCCGAACAGGAAGCCGATCTGCGGCGCCAGCAAGGGTGCGTAGAGCAGCCACAATGCCCGCGAACCCGGGGTTATGCCGTGACGCTGTTCGTGCTCGAGACAGGCCAGGACGAGCGCGATGGCGATCGCTGACGCGGTCAGCGCCACCGAAACCGTGGTCCAGCCGGGCCAGGCCAGTGCGTCGAGCTGGCGTGCCCAGGTATGCAGCGTCCATTCCGAGGGCAGCAGGTCGGGCCAGCGCCAGCGCCGCGCGAACGACCAGATCGCCATGCCGGTAATGCCGGCGAGACCGGTCGCGAACACCAGCGCCATCGCCGCCGTGGCGCCGCGTCGCATGGCGCGGCCGCCGGCGCCGCGCCCGCCCGCGTCGATCCAGCGCCGGCCGAGCGACGCCGCGAGGCGCTCGCCGGCGAACCACGCGAGAATGGCGCTGCCGACGAGGACGAACTGAAGGCTTGCGCCGGCGGCGGCGACAAACTGCCGCGAGAGGTCGGGATCGTTGAACCAGCGCAGCACCAGTGGCGCCAGCGGCGGCGGCGATCCGGGCGCCAGCACCAGCGCCATGTCGACCACCGACAGCGAGAAGGCGAGGACCGCGTAGACGGGCAGGCGGATCTGCGGCCACACCAGCGGCAGGACCGTCTTGATCCACGCCGTCGCCGGCGCGTAGCCGAGCGAACGCGCGACGGCCAGCGTCCGGTCGGCGGGCACCTGGCCGAGCGCCGCCAGGGTCATCAGCAGCAGGAACGGCACCTCCTTGAGGACGAGCCCGCAGACCAGGGCGACGCCGAACGGGTCGGGCGCGGTGGCGAGGTCGGGCGGGCGGTCCCAGCCGGTGAGCCAAGGCGAGACCGCCCGGGCGAGCCAGCCGCTGGGCGCCGCCAGGAAGGCAAAGCCGATGGCGACCGCGACATGCGGCACGGCGAGCAGTGGCGCCAGCAACCGGCGCACGGCGATGACCGGTCGCGTGCCGTGGCAGGTGGCGAGGAACGCCAGCACGATGGCGAGCGACAACGCCGTCGCCGCGAAACCGGTGGTCAGGGTCAGCCGCAGGGCGCCGCCCAGCCCCGGCTCCGAAAACAGCCGTCGCCACGGCTCGAGCGAGAAGCGCTCACCGCCTAGCGCGGGCAGGTAACCGAAGGCCGGAAGCCACGTGCCGATCAACCCTGCGGCGACCGGCCCGAGAAACAGCAGCAGCGTCAGCGCGGGCGCCCAGCGCAGCATGGCGGCTCGCTTTCAGCCATTGGCGGTCGGTATTGCGCGCGTCGCTTGGCGCCGGCCGCATGCCGTCACTGGCGACGGTACGGCGTCCGGCATCACGAGCCGTAGCGCGACAGCCACACCTCCTCGATTCGCGTCATCCATGTCGGATGCGGTTCCGGCAGGGTGGCGCCAAGCTGCTCCGGCGGCAGCGTGGCGACGCCGCGCGGCAGGTCGCTGAACAGCCTGCGCGCCGGCGCCGGCAGGCGGGCCACGTCGAGCACCGTGTTGTCGCCCCAATGCTCCGGGTTCTCCTTGCGCGCCTGCGCCTCCGCCGACATCAGGAAATTGGCGACCACCATCGCCCCCGCGCGGGCCTTCGCGTTGTAGGGAATGGCGACGAAATGCGTGTTGCCGATGGTGCCGCCGTCGAGCACGAAGCTGCGTGCGGTCTCCGGCAACTGGCCGCTGGCAATCGCGGCCGATGCGGCGGCCGGGTAGAACGAGAAGGCGATGTCGATCTCGCCGTCGTCGAGCAGGCGGATCAGCGCCGGCCCGTTCTTCGGGTAGACCTTGCCGCCGCGCCACAAATGCGGGGTCAGCGCATCGAGATAGGACCACATCGGTGCGGTGACGGCGTCGAAATCGTCGCCCGCCGGACGCTGCAGCAGCGACGGATCGGGCGCCGTTTCGTAGACCACCTGCTTGAGGAACGTCGTGCCGTGGAAGTCGGGCGGCGCCGGATAGGCGATCCGCCCGGGATTAGCCCGCGCATGATCGAGGATACCGCGCATCGTCCGCGGCGGCGTGCTCAGCACCGCGCTGTCGTAAATGAACACGAGCTTCGCCATGCCCCACGGCGCCTCGAGCCCGTCGGTCGGCACCGTGAAATCGACGCGCACCGTCGGCTTGTTCGCGACATCGACGAGCTTGAAGTTGGGCAGCGATTCGGCGAACGGGCCATAGAGCAGACCCTGGTCCTTCATCGCCTTGAAGTTCTCGCCGTTGATCCAGATAAGATCGACCGACCCGCCCTCGTGGCGTCCGGCGGTCTTCTCCGACAGCACCGTGCGGACCGCCTCTGCGGTGTCGGAAAGCTTGACGTGGCGCAGCGTGACCCCGTAATCCGCCTTCACGCGCTCGCCGACCCACGCGATGTAGGCGTTGATCCGCTCGTCGCCGCCCCACGCGTTCCAGAACACCTCCTGCCCGCGCGCCTCTTCGAGTACGGCCGGCCAGTCCGTCGGCTCCGCCGCGCCGGCGCCGGCGGCAGGCAGCAACGCCGCGCCCAGCGTGGCGGCCATGGCGAGAATGGTACGCATCGTCGTCGATTCCCTGCCCGGTAGTCGGTCCATGCCCCCGAACCTAGCCGCAACGGACCGCGCTGTCAGCCGTCGCGCGGGCCTCTGACGCAACTGTGAGCGGCGCTCCGCGGCGGTCCATGGTGTTGGCATCGCCAGGGCGGGCGTGATATAGGCGATTCACTGTGTCCGCATGCAGGGGAGCACAACCGTGGCGGTTTCGCGATGTGAGCGACGACGAGGATACCGCCGCCCGTTTCGACGGGCGGCCGTCGCCGTGCCGTCGCGCGACCCGTCCTCCTGACGAGCGCCCCGCCCGATGCGGTGCCGCGACGGCAACAACCAACGTAACGTCGCAGGACCGCCGCCATGGACATCATCGAACAACAACCCCGTCATTCCGCCGCCATCGAGCGGCTGCTCGATCTGACCTTCGGCCGTGACCGTCACGGCAAGACCGTATACCGGCTGCGCGAGCCGGCAGCCGCGGTGCCGGATCTCAACTTCGTCATGGAGGAGGAGGGAGAACTGGTCGCGACGCTGCGCTTCTGGCCGGTGACACTGCCGGGCGGGGCGCTGGCGCTGCTGCTTGGGCCGCTGGCGGTGCGGCCCGAACTGGCCGGCCGCGGCATCGGCCGGGCGATGGTCCGCCACGGCATCGCCCGCGCGCGGCTGCGGGGCTGGCGCGTCATCCTCGTCGTCGGCGACCCGAAATACTACGCGCCGTTCGGCTTCACCCGCGAGGCGGCGAGCCCGCTGCGCCTGCCCGGGCCCGTCGAGGTCGAGCGCTTCCAGGCGCTGGCGCTGGTGCACGGGGCGCTCGACGGCGTGCGCGGGCCGGTCGGCCCGGCGCCGGCCGCGGGGACGGCGGGCCTACGCAAGGCCGGCGCTTGAACGGGGCATCGGCGTGCCATATAAGAGTCGGCGGCGCGGGCGTAGTTCAGTGGTAGAACGTCAGCTTCCCAAGCTGAATGTCGTCGGTTCGATCCCGATCGCCCGCTCCATTCTCTTCCGCGACATTCCCGTGGCGCAGCGGTCGTCGGTGCGCCTGAACCGACAACTGGCCAAGCGTCACCGAGTCACGCCATGCGCTCGTCGAAGACCGTCCATGTCGTAAGCTGCCACGCCGAAGGCGAGGTCGGCGACGTCATCGTCGGCGGCGTCGCGCCGCCGCCGGGCGAGACGCTGTGGGCGCAGTCGCGCTTCATCGCCGAGGACGGAACGCTGCGAGCCTTCGTGCTCAATGAGCCGCGCGGCGGCGTGTTCCGTCACGTCAACCTGCTGGTGCCGCCGAAGGATCCGGGTGCTCAGGTCGGCTGGATCATCATGGAGCCCGAGGACACGCCGCCGATGTCGGGCTCGAACAGCCTGTGCGTCGCCACCGTGCTGCTGGAAACCGGCATCCTGCCGATGCAGGAACCCGAGACGCGGGTCGTGCTCGAGGCGCCCGGCGGCCTCGTGACCGCCATCGCCCGCTGCCGCGATGGCCACGTCGAGGGCGTACGCATCCACAACGTCGCCTCGTTCGCCGACCGGCTCGACGTCGCGCTCGAGGTCGCAGGGCTCGGCACGCTGACCGTCGACACCGCCTATGGCGGCGACAGCTTCGTCATCGCCGATGCGCAGGGGCTCGGCTTCGCGCTGACGCCGGACGAGGCCCGCGACCTCGCCGAGACCGGCATCCGCATCACCGACGCGGCGAACGAGCAGCTCGGCTTCCGCCATCCGGAGAATCCCGACTGGTCGCATATCTCCTTCTGCCAGATCGCCGGACCGCTGACCGAGGCGAACGGCGCCCGGAGCGCGCGCAGCGCGGTCGCCATACAGCCCGGCAAGATCGATCGCTCGCCATGCGGAACGGGATGTTGCGCGCGCATGGCGGTGCTGCATGCGCGCGGGCAACTGGCCGTCGGCGATGATTTCATCGGCCGCTCGCTGATCGATTCGCGGTTCGATTGCCGCGTCGAGGCGCTGACCGAGGTCGGCGGCCGCACCGCGATCCTGCCGTCGCTCGCCGGGCGCGCCTGGATCACCGGCACGCATCAGCACATGCTCGATCCGGAGGACCCGTGGCCCGGCGGTTACCGTCTCAGCGACACCTGGCCGGCGAAGCGGACCTAGTGTCCCGAATCCAAATTTCGCTTAATCGAAATTTGGGTTGAAAGGGACACTAACTTTTTGAATCTAGTGTGATTCAGCTTCCGAAGTTCGGCACATGCAAGGTGTCGAACTTCGGAACCATCACACTAGTGCATCATCCGCTTGCGTGGAATCGGCAGCGGGCTGGAGCGACCCAATCGGATCATGCGCCAGGCGGCGCCGGTCAGCCCCCGCCGTCGCCGCGGCGCGGCCGGATCCAGCCCCTGCGGTAGAAGAAATACAGCATCAGCGCGGCCGAGCCGAGCATCAGGGCCAGCGCGAACGGATAGCCGTACGTCCAGCCCAGCTCGGGCATGTTGAACGGCGACGCGCGGTCGAAATTCATGCCGTAGACGCCGGCGATGAAGGTCATCGGCATGAAGGTCGTGGCGATCACCGTCAGCACCTTCATCACCTCGTTCATGCGGTTGCTCAAACTCGACAGGTGCAGGTCGACGAGTCCGGAGGCGATCTCGCGGTAGATCTCCAGCATGTCGAGCAGCTGGAACGCGTGGTCGGCGCAGTCGCGGAGATAGACGCGGGTTCCCCGGTCGATCAGCGCGACGTCTTCGCGCAGCAGCGCGCCGATGACCTCGCGCAGCGGCCAGATCGCATGCCTCAGCGACAGCAGCTCGTGCTTGAGCATGTGGATCTCGCCGACGAGCTCCGCCGCCGGGCTGGCGACCACGCGGGATTCGATGTCCTCGGTACGGGCGCCGGCGTGCTCGAGGATCGGGAAATAGCTGTCGATCAGCGAATCGATCAGCGCGTAAGCGAGATAATCGGGCCCGGCGCCGCGCAGCCGCGTCTTGTCGTTGTGCAGCCGCGCCCGTACCGGATCGAAACAGTCGCCCGGCCGTTCCTGGAAACTGAGCACGAAACCCTCGCCGAGGATCAGCGTCAGCTGCTCGCTCTCGAACGGCGGCTCGCTGCGCGGCATGCGCAGGACGACGACGACATGGTCGTCGTAGATCTCCGTCTTGGGCCGCTGGTGCGTGTGCACGATGTCGGACACGACGAGCGAGTGCAGCCCGAACTGCTGGCCGATCCGGCGAATGCGCTCGAGGTCGGAGAGACCCTGGACGTCCACCCAGATCGTCATCTTTTCGCCCCGCAGGCGGTCGAGTTCCGCCTCGGTGGGCGCCGCTTGCTCGTCGAGCCGCCGCGCGTCGAACACTGTCAGCCGGACCGTCGTCTCGTGCACCTGCGCCGGCGCCACGAGCGTGCCGGGCGCGGCGCCGGGCGGCGGCCGTCGGGCGCTCCGCAAGCGTCGCGGCGGTCGCGCCGTCGCCGCCGGGGTGGGGGATGGGGTTTCGTTCATCGTCTGCTCCCGAGTCGTCGCTCGCGGCCGTCGTCGCACCGGGGTCGCCGCGCGCCCGGCCGGGACGGGCCCGCCCGTGCGCAAACGGCAACACCGCAGCCGCGCTGCGACTATGCCGCGCCGAGGTCGGGAAGGGAATCGCCGTCTGATCGGCGGCGGGCCGGAGCACGCCGCCGCTCGGATCAGGTCATGCGCTCGCGGATCGACGCCGCCCGTTCGTCCATTTCGCTGGCGCGGTCGGTCTGCCCGGCCTTGCGCAGCAGCCTGGCGAAATTCTCCAGCGTCTGGACCAGCTCGGGATGGTGCAGTCCGAGCTTCTGCTCGCGGATCGCAAGCGCCCGGTCGACCAGCCCGACGGCCTCGGCGTTGCGTCCCTGCGCCTGCAGCACCGAAGCCATGCGGCCGAGGGTCGTCGCCACGTAGGGGTGGTCGGCCCCCAGCGCCTTCTCCTGCAGCGCCAGGGCCTCGCGATAGGCGGCCAGCGCGCCCTCGTACTTGCCGCAATCGTCGAGCAGCCCGGCGAGGTTGACGAGCACGTCGGCGTGCTCGGGCCGCGCCTCGTTCGCCGACTTTTCCATGATCGCGAGCGCCCGCCGGTAGAGGCGCTCCGCCTCATCGTACTCGTTCATGTCGTGCCGGGCGATGGCGATGTTGTTCAGCGTCGCGGCAAGCTCGGGATCATCCTCGCCGAGCAGCTGTTCCTGGATAGCGATCGCGCGCTCGTAAAGCGGGATCGCGTCGAAGGTACGCTCCCACGCGCGGTAGAGCTCGGCGATGCCGTTCAGGATGCTGGCGACCTCGGCGCTGCGCGGCCCGAACGCCGCCTCGAGGATGCCGAGGGCTCGCTGGTAAAGCGGCAGCGCCGCCTCGTATTCGCCGTAGGCGTCGTAGAGGGATGCGAGGTTGTTGAGCGCCGTGGCGAGCTGCATGGCGTCGCCCGCGTCGCCTTCGGACGCCGTGATCGCGCCCTTGAGCTCGAGCTCCGCCTCGATGTCGTTGCCGGCATCCAGCGCCGCCTTGGCGGCGTGCATGTGGCCTTCCCAGTGTTTCGGTTCCGCCTGAGCCGACATGATCCCATACCCGTGAACGGCGCATATTAGGCGCGAAGAAGTGACGGGAAGGTTAACAAACCCTCAAAGGAAGGTTGCTTTGTGATGGCGGCGCAGGGCCGGAGTTCGCTAACATCCGGCGCGTGCGACCGACGGAGGACCCGATGCCGCTGCTGACCACGACGATCGGCGCCTATCCCAAGCCCGGCTACGTCCCGGTCAGCGACTGGTTCCAGGGCCCCGAGGGACCCGACACCGAATACCCGACGCGCAACTACGACCGGCAGCTGGCCGAGGCCGGCGCCGGCGCCGAGGAGCTGTTCGTGCGCGCGGCCGGCGATGTCATCGCCGACCAGGTCGAGGCCGGCATCGACATCCCGACCGACGGCGAGGTGCGGCGCGAGAACTACATCCACTATCACTGCCGCCACCTCGACGGCATCGATTTCGGCCGTCTCACCGAGAAGGTGCTGCGCGGCGGCGCCTATTCGGCGGCGCTGCCGACGGTGACCGGGCCGGTTCGCGTGCGCGCCCCCTTCCTGCCGCACGACTGGCGCGTCGCACAGGCCTTCACCGAGCGCCCGGTGAAGCTGACGATGCCCGGGCCGATGACGATCGCCGATACGGTGGCGAACGAATTCTACGACGACGAAATGCGGCTCGGGATCGATCTGGCGACGGCGCTCAATGCCGAGGTGCGGGCGCTCGCCGAGGCCGGATGCCGCCATATCCAGATCGACGAACCGGTGTTCGCGCGCAAGCCCGAGCAGGCGCTCGCCTATGGCTTCGAGAATCTCGAGCGCTGCTTCCACGGAGCCCCGGTCGGCGTCGTGCGTACCGTCCACATGTGCTGCGGCTATCCCGACCGGCTCGACAATCCGGATTACCCCAAGGCCGACCCCGGCGCCTACCTGCGGCTCGCCGACGCGATCGAAGAGTCCTCGGTTCAGGCGGTCTCGATCGAGGATGCGCATCGTCACAACGATCTCGCGCTGCTCGAGCGCTTTCGCACGACCACCGTCATCTTCGGGTCCGTTGCCGTGGCGAAGAGCCGCCTCGAGAGCGTCGACGAGATCGGCGACCGGCTGCGCGCCGCCCTCGAGCATATCGACGCTTCCCGCCTCATCGCAGCGCCCGACTGCGGGCTCGGGCTGCTCGGCCGCGATCTGGCGCTGGCCAAGCTTAAGCACCTCTGCGTGGCGGCGCATGGCCTCTGACGGCGACGCGGTGCCGCTGCTCAGCGTGCAGGGGCTGTCGGCCACCGGCGTCAGCGTCCCGGATTTCACCCTCGCCGCCGGCGAGGCGATCGCCGTGATGGGGCCGTCGGGTTCCGGCAAGTCGCTGTTCCTGAGGGCGCTCGCGGATCTCGACCCGGGCGACGGCGAGATCGCGCTGCGCGGCGCTGACCGGGGCACGCTGTCGGGCCCGGCGTGGCGGCGCCGCGTCACCTACGTCGCGGCCGAGTCGGGCTGGTGGGCGGAGACCGTCGGCGAGCACTTCGCCGACTGGTCGGCGGCAGCGGTGTTCGCGCGTGCCTTCGGCCTGCCCGACGAGGCGCGCGATTGGACCGTTGCGCGGCTCTCGACGGGCGAGCGCCAGCGTCTCGCGCTGGTCCGGGCCCTCGTCCAGGATCCGGAAATTCTGCTGCTCGACGAGCCGACCTCGGGGCTCGACGACGAGGCCACGGCGGCGGTCGAGCAAGAGCTCGGCAAGCGGTTGCGCGCCGGCGCGGCGCTGATTTTCTCGACCCACGACGCGCAGCAGGCGGAGCGGCTCGCGCACCGCCGCCTGCGCTTCGCCAGGGGCGCGGCGCGCGAGGAGAGGAGTGCGCCGTGCCGCTGATC
>JBFHDX010000024.1:0-40183 GCA_041584475.1 Alphaproteobacteria bacterium | reverse complement strand
TACAAGGTATCCGGCGGCCTGCATGGCGTCGGCGTCTCGGTCGTCAACGCCCTGTCCGAATGGCTCGACATGACGATCTTCCGCGACGGCAAAGTACACCACATGCGGTTCCGCGACGGTGAGCCCGAAGCGCCGCTCGCCGTGACCGGCGAGGCGAAGGACATGACCGGCACCGAGATCGCGTTCATGCCGTCGCCGCGGACCTTCAGCCGGACCGAGTTCGATTTCGGCCGGCTCGAGCACCGGCTGCGCGAGCTGGCGTTCCTGAATTCCGGCGTGCGTA
The DNA here is from genome assembly GCA_041584475.1 of Alphaproteobacteria bacterium. Taxonomy (GTDB): domain Bacteria; phylum Pseudomonadota; class Alphaproteobacteria; order UBA8366; family JADFVY01; genus JBFHDX01. The sequence continues at coordinate 39,900 of JBFHDX010000024.1, read as the reverse complement.
TCCGCCTGACCGACGCCCGCCATCCCGAACCGCAGGTCGTCGAGCTGCATTACGAGGGCGGCCTCGAGGCGTTCGTCAACTATCTCGACCGGTCGAAGACGACGCTGCACCCGACGACGATCGCGTCGAGTTCGGTACGCGACGGCGTCACCGTCGAGTTCGCGATGCAGTGGAACGACAGCTATCACGAGACGATGCTTTGCTTCACCAACACCATCCCGCAGCGAGACGGCGGCACGCACCTCGCCGGTTTCCGCGCCGCGCTGACGCGGCAGATCAACAATTACGCGGCGGAGAGCGGCATCGCCAAGAAGGAGAAGGTGGCGATTACCGGCGACGACGCCCGCGAGGGCCTGACCTGCGTGCTCGCGGTCAAGGTGCCCGATCCGAAATTCTCGAGTCAGACCAAGGACAAGCTGGTCTCTTCCGAGGTCCGGACGGTGGTCGAGTCGGTGGTGAACGACAAGCTCGGCCAGTGGCTCGAGGAGCATCCGGCGGAGGCCAAGCGCATCGTCCAGAAGGTCGTCGAGGCGGCGGCGGCGCGCGAGGCCGCGCGCAAGGCGCGCGACCTGACGCGGCGCAAGGGAGCGCTCGACATCGCCAACCTGCCGGGCAAGCTAGCCGACTGCCAGGAACGCGATCCGGCGCGCTCGGAGCTGTTCATCGTCGAGGGTGATTCCGCCGGCGGCTCGGCGAAGTCGGGGCGCGACCGGCGCTTCCAGGCGATCCTGCCGTTGCGCGGCAAGATCCTCAACGTCGAGCGCGCGCGCTTCGACAAGATGCTGTCCTCGGCCGAAGTGGGCACGCTGATCGCCGCGCTGGGCACCGGTATCGGGCGCGACGATTTCAATCCGGACAAGGCGCGCTACCACAGGATCATCATCATGACCGATGCCGACGTCGACGGCAGCCATATCCGCACGCTGCTGCTGACCTTCTTCTTCCGTCAGATGCCGGCGTTGATCGAGCGCGGCTACCTGTACATCGCCCAGCCGCCGCTGTACCGGGTCGCCAAGGGCAAGTCGCAGGTCTATCTGAAGAACGACCGCGCGCTCGAGGACCACCTCATGGACGCCGGCATCGGCGATTCGGTGCTGCGTCTCGACGACGGCAGCCAGCGCGCCGGGCCCGACCTGCGCGCGATCGTCGAGTCGGCGCGCAACACCAAGCATCTGCTTGGCGCGCTGAACCGCCGGGTCGGCTATATCGACCTCGTCGAGCAGGCGGCGATCGCCGGGGCGCTCGACGCCGGATTGCTGTCGGCCCCGGACCGGGCGGCCGAGGCCGCGGGGCGCGTCGCCGCACGCATGGACGACCTGGCGGAGCCCCACGAGCGCGGCTGGGAGGCGGCGGTCAGCGCCGAGGACGGTCTCGTCTTCACGCGCACCCTGCGCAGCATCCCGGAACGCTACGTGCTCGACGGCATCCTGCTGCGCAGCGCCGAGGCGCGCCGGCTCAACGCCGCGTCGCGCGACCTGCAGGCGATCTACGGCAAGCCGGTGACGCTGACGATCAAGGAACGGTCGATCGGGATCGCAGGCCCGGTCGCCCTCGTCGACGCGGTCATGGCGCAGGGTCGCAAGGGCATCGAGGTGCAGCGGTACAAGGGGCTCGGCGAGATGAACGCCGACCAGCTCTGGGAGACGACGCTGGACCCGAATGCGCGGACCCTGCTGCAGGTCCGCATCAGCCACGCCGACGAGAGCGAGGAGGTGTTCTCCACGCTGATGGGCGACGTCGTGGAGCCGCGCCGCGAATTCATCCAGAGCAACGCGCTGAACGTTGAGAATCTTGACGTCTGAGGCGCCGCGTTCATTGTTTTGTGGCCATTGCCCGGCGAATGATGTTAGCGTGCGTGCCGTCGCGATGCCATGAACAGACCGGGTGGACGAGCTCTTGGCCAAGAAGAACAGCTACAGCTACGAGGATCTTCTCGAATGCGGCCACGGGCGGCTGTTCGGGCCCGGCAACGCCCAGCTGCCGCTGCCGCCGATGCTGATGGTCGACCGCATCACGAAGATCGCCGAGGAAGGCGGACAGTACGGCAAGGGAGAGGTCGTCGCCGAGCTCGACATCAAGCCCGATCTCTGGTTCTTCGGCTGCCATTTCGAGGGCGATCCGGTGATGCCGGGCTGCCTCGGCCTCGACGCCATGTGGCAGCTCGTCGGCTTCTTCCTCGGCTGGTGCGGCGGCCAGGGCCGCGGCCGTGCGCTCGGCGTCGGCGAGGTCAAGTTCAAGGACCAGGTGCTGCAGACGGCGCGCAAGGTGACGTATCATATCAACCTGAAGCGCGTGATCATGCGCAAGCTGGTGATGGGCATCGCCGACGGCATCCTCTCGGTGGACGGCAAGCCGATCTACGAGGCGACGGACATGCGCGTCGGCCTGTTCACCTCCACCGAAGGGGCGTGACCGGAGTAGTCCCATGCGGCGTGTAGTGGTGACGGGGCTGGGCATCGTCTCCAGCATCGGCAACAACAAGGCGGAGGTCGTCGACGCGCTGCGCAACGGGCGCTCGGGCGTCGAATTCTGCGAGACCTACAAGGAATTGGGCTTCCGCTCGCAGATCCACGGCTCGATCAAGATCGACCTCGACTCGCTGGTCGACCGTAAGGTGCGACGCTTCATGGGCGACGGCGCCGCCTACAACTACGTCGCCATGCAGCAGGCGATCGAGGATGCCGGCCTCGAGCCTGCGGACGTCTCGAACGAACGCGCCGGCATCGTCATGGGATCGGGCGGTCCGTCGACGAGCAACCTCGTCGAGGCCGCGGACGTGTTGCGGCAGTCGGGTGTCCGGCGCGTCGGCCCCTATCGCGTGCCGCGGACGATGTCGAGCACCAACTCGGCGACGCTGGCGACGCCGTTCGCGATCAAGGGCGTCAACTACTCGATCAGCTCGGCCTGCTCGACGAGCGCGCACTGCATCGGCAACGGCGCCGAGCTCATCCAGTGGGGCAAGCAGGACATCGTCTTCGCCGGTGGCGGCGAGGAGCTGCACTGGACGCTCACCGTGCTGTTCGACGCGATGGGGGCGCTCTCCTCGAAATACAACGACGCGCCGACCCGCGCCAGCCGCGCCTACGACGCGCACCGCGACGGCTTCGTGATCTCGGGCGGCGCCGGCGTCGTCGTGCTCGAGGAACTCGAGCACGCCCGGGCCCGAGGCGCGAAGATATACGGCGAGCTGATCGGCTACGGCGCGACGTCGGACGGGTTCGACATGGTGGCGCCGTCGGGCGAAGGCGCGGTGCGCTGCATGCGCATGGCGCTCGCCGGACTCAACGACCCGGTCGGCTACATCAACGCCCACGGCACCAGCACGCCGGTCGGCGACATCACCGAGCTGAACGCCGTGCGGGAGGTGTTCGGCGACGCGATCCCGCCGCTCAGTTCGACCAAGTCGCTTACCGGCCATTCGCAGGGAGCGACCGGCGTGCACGAGGTGATCTACTCACTGCTCATGATGGAAGGCGGGTTCATCACCGCGTCCGCGAACATCGAGGAGATCGACGAGGGGGCGGAGGGCATTCCGATCGTGCGCGAGACGATCGACGATGTCGCGCTCGACTGCGTGATGTCGAACAGCTTCGGGTTCGGCGGCACGAACGCGACGCTGATCTTCAGGCGGCATACCGAATGACGGGATCGCTGCCGCCAGCCTGCCGTGCCGCGTCCGTTCCCACCCGTGTTGGTAGCGATGCAAGCAGATGATCAGCTGATGGCGGGTCGCCGCGGCCTGATCATGGGCGTGGCGAACGATCACTCGATCGCCTGGGGTATCGCGCGCCGGGTAGCCGGGCACGGCGCCGAACTGGCGTTCACCTACCAGGACGAGCCGTTGCGCAAGCGAGTCGCGCCGCTCGCGGCATCGCTCGCCGACGAACCCATCCTGCTGCCCTGCGACGTCTCGTCGGACGAGGCGCTCGACGGTGTCTTCGCAGTGCTCGCGGAGCGCTGGGGTTCGGTCGATTTCGTCGTGCACGCCATCGCCTACTCCGACAGGGAGGAGCTGAAGGGCCAGTACCTCGAAACGACGCGGCGCAATTTCCAGCGCACGCTCGATATCTCTTGCTATTCCTTCACGGCGGTCGCCCAGCGGGCGGCGCCGCTGATGAATACGGGCGGGAGCCTGGTTACCCTGACCTACGCCGGGTCCGAGCGCGTCATGCCGAACTACAATGTGATGGGTGTCGCAAAGGCGGCGCTCGAGGCCAGCGTCCGCTACCTGGCCAACGATCTCGGGCAGCGCCAGGTTCGGGTCAACGCGATCTCCGCCGGGCCGATGCGCACGCTCGCCGGCTCGGCGGTCGGCAGCGCACGCTTCGTGCTGCGCTGGCAGGGCGAGAACGCGCCGCTGCGCCGCACCGTAACGCTCGACGACGTCGGCGGCGCCGGCCTCTACCTGCTCTCCAGCCTGTCCTCGGGTGTGACGGGCGAGGTTCTCTACGTCGACAGCGGTTACAACGTCATCGGCATGGCGGCGCCGCCGCACTGAGAAACGGCCGACGGAGATCGGACCCGGCGGCCGGGTCCCCAGCCGCCGCGTCCGGCGTGGCCGATAACGATCGGCTCAGCTGTCCGCCTTGACCCGTTCGCGGCGGCTGCCGCCGCGACCCCTCCGGCCGCGCCCTTCACCTCGGCCTTCGCCACGGCCTTCGCCACGACCTTCACCATGTCCACCGCCGCCGTCGCCGCCTCCGCCCGACTTACGGCTCTCGCGGACCTGGTCGCTGATGTCCGCGCCGGTCGCCTGGTCGACGACGCGCACCGACAGCCTCACCTTGCCGCGGTCGTCGATGCCGAGCACCTTGACCCAGACCTCGTCGCCCTCGTTGACGATGTCGGTGACCTGCTTGACGCGCTCCTGCGCGAGTTCGGAAATGTGAACGAGACCGTCGCGGCTTCCCAGGAAGTTCACGAAGGCGCCGAAATCGACGATCTTGACCACCTTGCCCTTGTAGATCACCCCGACCTCGGGTTCGGCCACGATCGAGCGGATCCAGTCGATCGCGCGGTCGGCGGCGGATTGATCGACGGCCGCGACCTTGATGGTGCCGTCGTCCTCGATGTCGATCTTCGCGCCGGTGACCTCGCAGATCTCTCGGATGACCTTGCCGCCGGTCCCGATGACTTCGCGGATCTTGTCGCGCGGGATGCTGAAGGTGGTTATGCGGGGTGCGTGCGCCGATACGGACTCGCGGGCGCCGCTCAGCGCCTTCGACATCTCGGCGAGGATGTGCATGCGGCCTTCCTTGGCCTGAGCCAGAGCGACCTTCATGATCTCCTCGGTGATCGAGGTGATCTTGATGTCCATCTGCAGCGACGTGATCCCACGGTCGGTTCCGGCGACCTTGAAATCCATGTCGCCGAGATGATCCTCGTCGCCGAGGATGTCCGAAAGCACAGCGTGGCCGTCATCCTCCTTGATCAGCCCCATGGCGATGCCGGCGACGGGGCGCTGCATCGGAACGCCGGCGTCCATGAGCGCCAGCGACGAGCCGCAGACCGTCGCCATCGAGGACGAGCCGTTCGACTCCGTGATCTCGGAGACGACGCGGATGGTGTAGGGGAAGTCCTCCTTCGACGGCAGCAACGGGTGCAGCGCGCGCCATGCCAGCTTGCCGTGACCGATCTCGCGGCGGCCCGGGCTGCGCAGGAACGAGGCCTCGCCGACCGAATAGGGCGGGAAATTGTAGTGCAGCAGGAAATGCTCGCGGTACTCGCCTTCGAGCGCGTCGATGATCTGTTCGTCCTGGCCGGTTCCGAGCGTGGCGACGGCCAGCGCCTGGGTCTCGCCGCGCGTGAACAGGGCCGAGCCGTGCGAGCGCGCGAGCACGCCGACCTCGGCGACGATCGGGCGCACCGTCCGGGTGTCGCGGCCGTCGATGCGCACGCCCGTCCGCATGATATTGCCGCGCACGATGTCCTTCTCGAGCGTCTTGAACAGGCCGCTCGCGAGCTCCGGGTCGTACTCCTCCTCGACCAGGGTGGCGAGCGTCGACTCCTTCGCCGCGGCGACGGCCTCGACGCGCTCCTGCTTGACGGTCTTCGCGTAGGCCTCGCGCAGCGGAGCCTCCGCCAGCCCGTTCAGGCGCGCTCTCAGTTTCTCCAGGCCGTCGGGCGGCTCGGGCAGTGCCCACGGCTCCTTGGCGCAGCTCTCGGCAAAGTCGATGATCAGACCGATCACCTCCTGGTATGCCTTGTGTGCAAACATGACCGCGCCGAGCGTCACGTCCTCGTCGAGTTCCTTGATCTCGGACTCGACCATGAGCACGCCCTCGGCGGTTCCGGCGACGACGAGGTCCATTTCCGACGACGGGAGCTCGTCGAGCTGCGGATTGAGAACGTACTGTCCGTCGATATAGCCGATGCGTGCGGCACCGAGCGGTCCGAGAAACGGGATGCCGGATATGGTCAGCGCGGCGGAAGCCCCGATCATGCCTACGATATCCGGGTCGTTCTCCATGTCGTGCGTGAGCACGGTCGCGATGACCTGCGTCTCGTTGCGGAAATCGCTGTGAAACAGCGGCCGGATCGGCCGATCGATCAAGCGCGACGTCAGCGTCTCTTTCTCGGACGGCCGTCCTTCGCGCTTGAAAAAACCGCCGGGGATCTTGCCGGCGGCGAATGTCTTCTCCTGGTAGTTGACGGTCAGCGGGAAGAAATCCACGCCCGGTCGCGGCGCCTTTTGCGCGACCGCGGTGCACAGCACCTGGGTCTCCCCGTAGGTCACGAGGACGGCGCCGTCGGCCTGGCGGGCGACACGCCCCGACTCGAGGACGAGCGGGCGGCCGCCCCAGTTGATTTCCTTGCGAGTGATATCGAACATATTGCTTTCCTTCATTTCCATCCTTGCCGCAGGTCGTCAGATTACGCCTGCGACATTTGCCGGGGCGCCGTACGCGGCCTCTGATGCGCGTCGGGGCGCCGACCCCACCGCCTCGCGCCAGCGATAACCCAGCCGTGGCCGGCGGGCGCTGCCGAGCGTGCGGGGCAAGCTCCGCCTAACGGCGCAACCCCAGTTCTTTCACGATAGTTTCGTAACGCGACGCTTCCTTGCGTTTCAGGTAGTCGAGCAGACGCCGGCGCTGGGTCACCATGCTGATGAGTCCCCGTCGCGTATGGTAGTCCTTCTTGTGCTCGTTCAAGTGATCGGTCAGGTTCTTGATTCGCTCGGTCAAGATGGCGACCTGAACCTCGGGACAGCCGGTATCGCCCGGCTTCGTTGCGAATTTCTCGATAAGTTCCTGCTTTCGCTCGGCAGAAATCGACATCAAATCCTCCTCGGATTTCACAAATTCAAAACGCGAAACGGCTTTACCTCACCGGCGGCGTAACGGACCAGCGCAACAGGCTGCCCGTGCGCCGTTGCCAGAAAGCTGTCGCCGTCGCTGAGGGTTGCGACGCGGTCCAGATCCGTCTTCCTGTGAAGGGATATGGCCTGTCCGTTTCGCAGACGTCCCGCCTCGGTATCGGTCACGGCCAGGGCCGGGATGTCGTCCAGCGCGGTCTCGACCGGAAGCAGGTGCCTCAAGGCGGGCGCACTCTGCCCATTTTCACCCAGTTCGTCCAGCGAAATCGCATGCGCTTCGCCAAACGGGCCGACCCGGGTCCGTCGCAGCGCCAACACATGACCGAGCGTTCCTGCCGCCGTCGCCAGATCGCGCGCTAGTGCGCGTACATAGGTGCCCTTGCCGCAGACGACTTCGAGTTCCGCGTGATCGCGGTCGGGAAGCCCGAGCAGCGTGATCGACCGCACCGACACCCGCCGCCGCGGCAATGTCGGTGTCTCCCCCTCCCGGGCCAGCTGGTAGGCGCGTCGGCCGTCGACCCGGATGGCGGAGTAGGCAGGCGGAAGCTGCTCGATCTCGCCGATGAAACGCGGCAGCACGCGGCTAAGCCGATCGCGGTCGGGGCGGAGGGTGCACTCCCCGCACGCCGCGCCTTCGGCATCGTCGGTTGTCGTCGCCGTTCCCCAGCGGATCGTAAACCGGTAGCATTTTTCCGCGTTCACCAGGAACGGCACCGTCTTCGTCGCCTCGCCGAGCGCCACCGGCAGGATGCCGGTGGCCAGCGGGTCCAGTGTCCCGGCATGTCCGGCCTTGGCGGCACCGGTGAGGCGGCGCACGGCGGCGACGGCGGCCGCCGAGCTCATGCCGGCCGGCTTGTCGACAACGATCCAGCCGTGGATCGGCCGGCCCTTGCGCCTACGCGGCATCGTCACCGCCCCCGCGGCTCAGATCGCGGGCAACGCGCGGCGCGCGGAGCAGGTCGTCGATGCGTCGCGCTTCGTCGAACACGGTATCCACCTCGAACCGCAAGGAGGGGGTAAATTTCAGCGACACGCGGCGGCCCACCTCGCTGCTCAGGAACGCCGCGGCACGGTTCAGCGCCGCTGCGACTTCGGCGGCGTGTGCGGTATCGGCAAGCGGCATGACGTACGCCGTCGCGTGGCGCATGTCCGGCGTCACGCGGACCTCCGATACGGTGATCGAGCGGCCGACGAGAACGGGATCGCGCAGCTCGCCGCGGCTCAGAACCTCTGCGAGCACGTGGCGCAATTCCTCCCCGACGCGCAGCTGTCGCTGCGTCGGCCCCCTGCGCTTGTGTCTGCTCATTGACCTTTCACCCGCCGGTCCGCGCGGTCCCGGGGTCCGATAGCCGCATCAGAGCGCGCGCGACACTTCCTCGACTTCGAACGCCTCGATGACATCGCCCACCTTGATGTCGTCGTAATTCTCGAAGGCCATGCCGCATTCGTATCCGTGCTGCACCTCGCGCACCTCGTCCTTGAAGCGCTTCAGCGTCTTGAGTCGACCCTCGTGGACGACGACGTCGTCGCGCAGCAAGCGGACGCCCGCCCCGCGTTTGACGATGCCCTCGGTAACGTAGCAACCGGCGACCTTGCCGACCTTCGTGATGTTGAAGACCTCGCGAATCTCGGCGTAGCCGAGGAACTTCTCGCGCAGCTCCGGCGCCAACATTCCGCTCAGCATCGATTTGATATCGTCGAGCGCGTTGTAGATGATCGAGTAATAGCGGATGTCGACGCCGTCGCGCTTCGCCATCTCACGGGCCTGCGGATTGGCGCGCACGTTGAAGCCGATGATCAGACCGCCCGAAGCACGGGCGAGCGTCACGTCGGATTCGGTGATGCCGCCCACCGCGCCGTGCAGCAGGCGGACCCTGACTTCCTCCGTCGACAGCTTGTCAAGCGACGCGGCGATCGCCTCAACCGAGCCCTGGGCGTCCGCCTTGACGACGACGGGCAGCTCCGATGCGACGCCTTCCTTGATCTGGGTGAACATCTGCTCGAGCGTACCCCGCGTCGCCGCCGCGGCGCGTATCTCACGCTCGACACGCTGCCGGTAGGCAGCGATCTCGCGGGCTTTCGCCTCGTCGGCGACGACGACGAAATCGTCGCCCGCCGCGGGCGTGCCCTGGAACCCCAGCACCTCGACCGGCGTCGACGGCCCAGCCGACTCGACGGTGCGACCATGGTCGTCCATCAGCGCGCGAACGCGTCCCCATTCGGCGCCGGCGATGAAGACGTCGCCGACGTTGAGCGTGCCGCGCTGAACGAGCACCGTCGCAACCGATCCGCGACCACGCTCCTGGCGCGCTTCGACGACGGCACCCTGCGCGACGCGGCTGGGATTGGCCTTGAGCTCCAGGATCTCCGCCTGCAGCAGAATCGCCTCCTCGAGCGCGTCGAGGTTGGTCTTCTTGACGGCCGAAACCTCGACCTCCTGTACCTCGCCGCCCATGCTCTCGACGACAATTTCATGCTGCAGCAACTCGTTGCGCACCCGGTCGGGCTGCGCTTCCGGCTTGTCCATCTTGTTGATGGCGACGATCAGCGGGACTCCGGCCGCCTGGGCATGCCGGATCGCCTCCACCGTCTGCGGCTGGACCCCGTCATCCGCGGCGACGACGAGGACGACGATGTCGGTCACTTCGGCGCCGCGGGCGCGCATGTTGGTGAACGCCTCGTGCCCCGGCGTGTCGAGGAAGGTGATGCGCTGTCCGTCCGAGAGCTCGACCCGGTACGCTCCGATATGCTGCGTGATTCCGCCGGCCTCGCCCGCCACGATGTCGGTCTCGCGCAGGGCGTCGAGCAACGAGGTCTTGCCGTGATCGACGTGGCCCATGACGGTGACGACCGGGGCCCGGGGCTGCAGATCCTCCGGGCGATCCTCGGTGCCCTCGATGCCCAGCTCCACGTCGGCCTCGGACACGCGCTTGACCTTGTGCCCGAACTCGCTGATCACGAGTTCCGCGGTGTCGGCATCGATCGTCTGGTTGATGGTAGCCATCACGCCGAGCTTCATCAGCGCCTTGACGACCTCGGCGCCCCGTTCGGCCATACGGTTGGCCAGATCGGCCACCGTGATGGTCTCCGGGACGACGATCTCACGGGCGAATTTCTTGCGCGGGCCTTCCGCCACCGCGGCCTTGGCGCGCTGCTTCTCCTTCTCGCGTGCGCGGCGCATCGCCGCGATGCTGCGCGCGCGTTCCTTCTCGCCGTCCTCGTCGAGCGCCTGGGTGATGGTCAGCTTGCCGGCACGTCGCCGCGGCTCCTGCCGGCTGCGCAGCCCCTGCGGCTTCTTCGGTTCCGCCTTACCACGCCGCGGCGCGCCCTCGGATTCGGTGTCCGCTTCGATCGCCGGCTCGGGGTGCGCCTGCCGTTCCGGCTTGCGCCTCGTTTCCTCCTCGGCGACCTTGCGCTTCGCCTCCTCCTCGGCGATCTTGCGCTTCGCGTCCTCCTCGGCCTTGCGGCGCGATTCCTCCTCCTCGGTGGCGCGGCGAATTGCGTCTTCCTGTGCCTTTCTGCGCGCCTGCTCTTCGGCCTCGCGCTTCGCCTGCATCTCGGCAAGGCGTTCGCGCTCCTCGTCGGCGGCGGCACCCTTCAGAGCCCGGATTCGTGCCTCGCGCTCGCGCTCCGTAAGGTCCTTGATTTCGGCATGCTCGGCGCTCTTCGCGGCTTCCGCCAGCGACGGCTCTTCGCGCACGGCGGTCATCTTGCCGCCGGCGCCGCGCTCGAACGTCCGCTTCTTCTTGACCTCGACGGTCACCGACTTGCTGCGGCCGTGGCTGAAGCTCTGGCGCACCTGCCCGCCCTCGACCGTCTTCTTCAGCTCGAGTCGACCCGGTTTGCGCAGCGTCAGCTTGCTTTCTTTTTCCTTTTGTTCGCTCATTCTTTTCCTCGTTCACGGCCAGTGCGCCGGAATCCCTCGAGTCGCCGGGCTTCCGTTCGGAGTTTTTCGGCGAGCGCACCGGGTGCGATCGCCACATGGACCAACCTGTCGCGCGCGAAGGCGCGGCCCAGCTCATCGCCGCACAGGCAGTCGACGAGCAGCACGTCGCCGGCAAGCCGGCGCAATTTGGCGCGTCCGTCCTCGGCGCCATCGCTGGCGGCGAGAAGCACGCGACACCGGCCCTGCCGGAGCCAGCCGGCCACCTTTTCGTATCCCGCGACCGCCTGGCCGGCGCGCCGCGCCAGACCGATCAGTTCGAGACAGCGCGCAGCCAGCAGCTGCTCGATACGCCGCTCGAGATCCTGCGGAACATCGACGGCCCGCCGAGCCGCTTTCTGGAACAGCTTTCGGGCACAGGCTCTCTTAACGCTATCGCGGTCGGCGCTCAACCATAATCCGCGGCCGGGGAGGCGTCCGGCGATATCCGGAATCAGGCGTCCATCCGGGTCGACGACGAAGCGGAGCATCCGCCCGCACGGCAGGCTCTCGCCGCTGGCGATGCAGCGGCGGAGCACCTCGTGCCCTCCGGCGGGCGCCGCGAGACGCGGCGCATCATGGCGAAGACCTGCCTGCATTCCGTTTTCGTCTCCTGGCCATCGCTCAGGCGTCCGCGCCCTGCGCCGGCTCCGCCTCGGTCTCGGTCTCGACGGTCTCGTCGCGCGCCGCCCGCAGGTCTTCCTCGCTGAACCAGCCTGCGCTGATCCGCGCCGCAATGATCAGCTCGTTGGCCTCCGCATGGGTCAGGCCGAACTCGGCCAGCGGCGCGCTTTCGCCCATGATCAGTTCGTCCGAGGCGAGATCGGCGAAATCCTCCAGCGTCTTGATGCCGGCCTCACCGAGCGCGACAAGCATTGCCGGCGTCAGTCCGGCGACGTCGGCAAGCGCCTCGTCCACGCCCAGCTCGCGCCGGCGATCGGTCAGCCGCACCGCTTCCTCTTCGAGGAAATGTCCGGCGCGCGTCTTGAGCTCGGCCGCGACCTCCTCGTCGAATCCCTCGATATCGGTCAGGTCCTCCAACGGTACGTAGGCGATCTCCTCGATCGTCGAGAATCCTTCCGTGACCAGAAGGTGCGCGATGACGTCGTCGACATCGAGCGCCTCCATGAAACGCTGGCTGCGCTCGCGGAACTCGGCCTGGCGGCGCTCGGACTCCTGCTCCTCGGTCAGGATGTCGATGTCCCATCCGGTCAGCATCGACGCCAGCCGGACGTTCTGACCGCGTCGCCCGATCGCCAGACTGAGTTGGTCGTCGGGTACGACGACCTCGATCTTGCGCGCGTCCTCGTCGAGGACGACCTTGGCCACCTCTGCCGGCGCCAGCGCATTGACGACGAACGTGGCCGGGTCCGGCGACCACGGAATGATGTCGATCTTCTCACCCTGCAGCTCGGCGACGACGGCCTGGACGCGACTGCCGCGCATGCCGACGCACGCCCCGACCGGGTCGATGCTGCTGTCGTTCGAGATGACGGCGATCTTCGCCCGGCTGCCCGGATCGCGCGCGACGGCCTTGATTTCGATGATCCCGTCATAGATTTCCGGTACTTCCTGCGCGAACAGCTTGGCCAGGAACTCCGGATGGCTGCGCGAGAGGAAGATCTGCGGGCCGCGCTGCTCGCGACGGACGTCGTAAACGTAGGCGCGCACCCGGTCGCCGCGGCGGAAATTCTCGCGCGGCAGCACTTCGTCGCGGCGCAACACCGCCTCGGCACGGCCGAGGTCGACGGTGACGGTGCCGAACTCGAAACGTTTGACCAGGCCGTTGACGATCTCGCCGACGCGATCCTTGTATTCCTCGTACTGCCGCTCGCGCTCCGCCTCGCGCACCTTCTGCACGATCACCTGCTTGGCCGTCTGCGCCGCGATGCGGCCGAAATCGATCGGCGGCAACGGGTCGATGATGAACTCGCCGGCCGCCGCGTCGCGCTTGATGCGCTTGGCCTGCTCGACGGTCATCTGGGTCGCCTCGTTCTCGACCTCCTCGACCACCTCGGTATAGCGGGCGAGGTCGATCGCGCCGGTCGACCGGTCGATGTGGGCGCGAATATCGTGCTCGTGCCCGTATTTGGAGCGGCCGGCCTTCTGAATCGCCTGCTCCATGGCCTCGAGCACCTGCTCGCGATCGATTCCCTTGTCGCGGGCAACCGTATCGGCGACGGCCAAAAGTTCGACATGCATCTGAGTCATCGCGTCATCTCTCGATCTATCCGTTGGCGGCGGTCCTGTGTTCCGCCGCGGCCGCCAGCAGGTCGTCGGTCAACACCAGCTTCGCATGCTGGATGTCGGCCAGCGGGACGGCGACCTCTCCGTCCGACGTGGCGACCCGCACCAGGCCGTCGCGCAACCCTTCGAGCCGGCCGCGGAAACGGCGCCTGCCGTCCGTCGCGTGGTGCAGCTCGAGCTTCACCTCGAATCCCGCGAAGCGCTCGAAATCCTCGGCACGCGTCAGCGGACGGTCGATCCCCGGCGAACTCACCTCGAGCGTGTAGGCGCCCTTGATCGGATCCTCGACGTCGAGCAGCGCCGAGACCGCGTGGCTGATGTCGGCGCAGTCGTCGACCGTGATCCCGACGCCGTCCGACCGCTCCGCCATGATCTGCAGGACCGGGCGCGCGGCGCCGGTCAGCCGGACGCGGACCAGTTCGTAGCCCATATCCGCCAGCGCCGGTTCCACAATCTGCTCGATCCGTCGAATCGGATCCATGGCCTCGTTCCCCTGCGGCCGGAATTAAAAAGGGCGGGCCCTCGGGCCCACCCACTTGCGCTCGATCGCCGATGGCAACCGTATGGGATTCATTGCTCGCTTATTTAGGGCAAAATCGGACCGATTACAAGGGCGAACGTTGCTCAGGACGATCCCGAACACCGCCGTGGCCGCCGCCGGAAGGCGAGGTAGACGCAGCGCTCGCCGCGGTCAAGAGCCTTGGCCTCGTATCGGGTCTGCGGCCAGTCGGCGGGGCGCATGCGCCAGTCCGACGGCCCCCGCGCCAGCCATTCGAAGGCACCGTCGGCGAGCGTATGGAACAACATCCAGCGCACCAGCGGCATCTGGTCGCTGGCCAGTCGCAACTCGGCCCCGTCCTTCATGACACGGGCGAGCCGGCGCACGTTTTCCGGCCCGATGAACCGGCGCCGGCCGTGGCGCCGCTTCGGCCACGGATCGGCGAAGAGGACGAAGACCCTGCCGACCGAGGCATCGGGCAGCGCGTCCAGCAGATCCCGGGCATCGTCGGGATGGATGCGGATATTGTCGAGGCCGTCGCGGTCGACCACGCTGAGCAGCCGGGCAACGCCGTTGACGAACGGCTCGCTGCCGAGCATGCCGACGTCCGGATGCGCCCGCGCGAGCGCCGCAATGTGTTCGCCGCCGCCGAACCCGATCTCGAGCCAGACATCGCGAACGGGTCGCCCGAACGAACCGGCGGGATCGAAATGCCCGCTCGAGAGATCGACGCTCAGCCGCGGCAGCAGGGCCTCGAGCAGTCGCTGTCGTCCGGGGCGCAGGGCTCGACCGCGGCGTCGGCCATAGAAAATCCGGGACTGCTCGCGGTTCATGCCGCCGCGCAGATCAGCTCAGCGCCGACCTCAGCGACTCGACGAGGTCGGTCCGCTCCCACGAAAATCCGCCGTCCGGTTCCGGCTCGCGGCCGAAATGTCCGTAGGCGGCGGTCCGCGCGTAGACCGGACGGTTGAGGCTCAGATGTTCGCGAATGCCGCGCGGGCTCAGATCCATCAGTTCCTGCAGGATGTCGGACAGCCGGTCCTCGTCGACGCGAGCCGTACCGTAACCGTCGACATAAACCGAAAGCGGCCGGGCGACGCCGATCGCATAGGAGAGCTGGATCGCGCAGCGCGTCGCCAGGCCGGCCGCGACGACGTTCTTCGCCAGGTAGCGGGCGGCGTAGGCGGCCGAGCGATCCACCTTCGTCGGGTCCTTGCCGGAGAACGCACCGCCGCCGTGCGGTGCCGCGCCGCCGTAGGTATCGACGATGATCTTGCGACCGGTCAGGCCGCAATCGCCGTCGGGGCCGCCGATCACGAAACGGCCGGTCGGATTGACGTAGAACGTGTCCTCGGGGCACATCCAGCCGTCGGGCAGCACGTTGATGACGTGCGGGCGGACGATTTCGCGCACCTCGTCCTGCTCGATGTCCGCGGCGTGCTGGGTCGAGACGACGATGGCGGTGGCGCGCACCGGCCGTCCGTTCTCGTACTGCAGCGACACCTGGCTCTTAGAGTCCGGTCCCAGATCGGGCGCGGCGCCGGAGTGGCGGGCCTCGGCGAGGCTGCGCAGGATGGCGTGGCTGTAGAAGATCGGCGCCGGCATGAGCGCCGGCGTCTCGTCGCAGGCATAGCCGAACATGATGCCCTGGTCGCCGGCCCCCTCGTCCTTGTTGCCCGCGGCGTCGACGCCCTGCGCGATGTCCTTCGATTGCTCGTGCACGTAGAACTCCACGGCCATCTTCCGCCAGTGGAAACCCTCCTGCTCGTAGCCGATTTCCTTGACCGCCTTGCGGGCAACGTCTTCGAGATGCTCGCGGGTCACCGATTTCGGGCCGCGCACCTCGCCGGCGAGGATGATCCGGTTGGTCGTCGAGAGCGTCTCCACGGCGACGCGCGAATACGGGTCGGCGGCCAGATAGGTGTCGACGACGGCATCCGAGATGCGGTCGCACACTTTGTCGGGATGGCCCTCCGAGACGGACTCGCTGGTGAAGACGAAGTTCTTCCTGGCCACTGGCATCCCCCTTGTCCGGTAACCGGCCTCGCACCACGCGCATTCGCAACCGCGCCGCCGTTCTGGCGGCGGGTCGGCCAACAGGCGCTTACTCGGCGGGCACGACTAATGACAAGCTTGCCAGGGATCGTCAAGGAGTTTGACCGACGCCGACCGCGGCCACGGGCCACGGCCCGGGCACGCTCAGGATTCGCCCAGATTCGCTAGACTTTTTGCAAGGTCGAATAGGCGCTTGCGGACATGGGGATCCTTGATCCGGTAGTACGCCCGGACCAGCTCCAGCGTCTCGCGTTTCGCCAGCGGGTCGGCCGCGAATTCCTCCTGCACACCCTCCGCGACACCCGGGACCGGCCGCCCGCCCTTGCCCGAGATGTCCGCCGGCATGTCCTCGAAGAAGAATGCGACCGGCACGTCGAGGATTCGGGACAGAGCGTAGAGACGACTCGCCCCGATCCGGTTTGCCCCCCTCTCGTATTTCTGGATCTGCTGGAAGGTGAGACCGACCGCCTCACCCAACTTTTCCTGACTCAAGCCCAGAAGCGTTCGCCGCAACCTGACCCGACTACCCACATGTATGTCGACGGGGTTTGGCTTCCCTGTTCGACCTTCTCGTTGTTTTGATACTGGCATGATTCAATCTTCTTACCGAGACCTGGAGTTGTAGAGTTTCTAATTGTTCCGCCTTTTTACGGCATACAAAGAGACCCGGTCAAGGCAAGAGGGTGTTCCTATAATGCTTTTTGCAACCCGATTAGTTTCGTCGCAAGAGTAATAATGGTAGTAAAAATGTTAAAACAAGCAACGTAAAAAGGTAATCGCCGAATCGCGCATACGCTGTTTCGCCCAGTGACTTTGGCAACCTGAAATCGAGTACGCCCGCAACGCCGAGATCGAGCCGTCCAACCTCACGACCGTACGCGTCGACAACGGCCGAGATGCCCGTGTTCGCCGAGCGTACCAGCGGCATACCCTCCTCGATGGCGCGCAGCCGCGCGATCGCGAGATGCTGGTGCGGCCCGGCGGTTTCTCCGTACCAGGCATCGTTGGTCAGGTTGAGCAGCCAGGCCGGTCGGTCCCGCGCGTCGACCACGGTACCCGGGAAGATGACCTCGTAGCAGATCAACGGGCTGACCGGGGGCAGTCCCTTCAGATACAGCGTCTGCGGTCCCGGGCCGGCGGAGAAATCGAGCGTCCCCGGGGTGATCTTGTCGAGCGGCAGAATCGTGCGAAACGGCATGTACTCGCCGAACGGCACCAGGTGGAACTTGTCGAACGTGCCGGCGACGGCGCCGGTTTCGGAGATCGCGACGAGCGAGTTCCAGATACGCGCCGGATCGCTGGCTCGACGCGGCGCGCCGGTGATCAGAAGGCCGCCGGTCGGCACCACCGCCGCGGCCGAGCGCCGGCCGTTGTCGCTGGCGGCGAGGTCGAACGTCGCCGCCGTCTCGGGCCACACGACATGGGTGATCCAGTCGGGCCGATCAGCGATGCTCAGCGAGCGGAACAGGTCGAAATTGCGTCGCTGGAGCACGCGCATCCACTTCTCGCGCTGCGGAATGTTCGGCTGTACCAGGCGGATGCCCACGGCGGCGACGGATTCGGAAGCCAGGGGCGGTGCCCGCATGAGGCGAACCGTTCCCCCGGTCCAGGCCGCCAGCGGCAGCGCGATGGCGAGCGCCACGGCGACGCCGCGCCGGCGCGCGGACGACTCCGCGAGGCCTGCCGGCGTGGCGGCCGCCAGCACGGCGAGGAAGGTCACGCCGTACATGCCGACCAGCGCCGCGCTCTGCGCCATGGCCGTCGATCCGGTCCAGCCGTACCCGGCGAGGTTCCAGGGGAATCCGGTGAGGACGTGGCCGCGCAGCCATTCCGTGACGCCCCAGGCGATCGCGAGCGCCAGGGCGCGCTCGAGCGGCGCGCGACCGAGCCGGCACGCGACAGCGCATGCCAGGCCGTGAAAAACCGACAGGATTATCGGCACCCCGACCGTCGCGAACGGGACGACCCAGAGCAGTGACCGCGAATAGGTAAACGGCGCGAAGCCGATCCAGTATAGGCTGCTGACGAAATAGCCCATGCCGAACGACCAGCCGGTGAGAAACGCCGTCCGCGCGGACAATGCGGGGGAAAGCAGCCAGACGAGCCCGGTGAAGGCAACGAAAAGAAGCGGCAGCGCGTACAGCGGCGGAAGCGCCAGGGTCGCCCCGGCGCCGAGGGCGATCGCCAGCGCCTGGCGCTTGGCGCCCCGGAGATCAGCGATCCGTTGTGCGAGTCGCTGGATGCGGGACTGCATCCGGCCGAGGCCGGCGACGTCAGTCCGCATGGGCGAGGGCGTCGACGGGAACGTTCCGGATCCGAAGCCGTTTGACCCGGCGCGGATCAGCCTCGATGACCTCGAATTCCAGCCCGGTGGCGGAATGGGTCACCAGTTCACCGCGCACCGGCACTCTGCCGGTCAGCGCCGAGACGAGGCCGCCGAGCGTGTCGATATCGCCTTCCTCCTCGCCATCAGAGACGACCAGCCCGATCTTTTCCTCGAACTCCTCGATCGGCAGACGGGCGTCGACGATCAGCGTGCCGTCCGCCTCTTCCTGCATCTGCGGAGCGCTTGCCGCCTCGTGCTCTTCCTCGATCTCGCCGACGATTTCCTCGACCAGATCCTCGATGGTGACGAGTCCGTCGATCCCGCCATATTCGTCGATGACCATCGCCATGTGGTTGCGGCTCTTTCGCATCTGCAACAGCAGATCGAGCACGCGCATGCTGGGTGCAACGAACAGAACGTCGCGCATCAGCCGCCGGAGACCGGGATGCCGCTTGCCGCCGTTACCACGCTCCAGCGCGCCGAGCACGTCCCGGATGTGAACCATGCCGATCACATCGTCGAGCGTCCCGCGGTAGACCGGCAGTCGCGAATGGCCGTATTGCGTCATCGCCGCGACAACTTCCCTGATCGGCGTTGCGGCCTCGACCGCCACGATATCGGCCCGCGGCACCATCGCGTCGTAAACCGTCACCGTGCCGAGCTTGAGCACGTTCGCGATCAGCGTGTGTTCCTCGGGATCGATCGGCTCAGCGCGTTCCTCGCGCTGCTCGATCAACGCCTCGACGCTATCGCGCAGCGACGTATCGCCGTTGCGCCCGCTGCGCAGTCCCTTCAGCCAGTTCAGCAGGCCGCCCGGACGGCGGGCCTCCTCGCCGGGAACCGTGGGGTCCGCGATCGCAGGCGGGTTTGATGCTGGGTCGTCAGGCATGGTCCTCACGCTCGGCCGGGAGGCGCCTCCATCAGGCGATAGGGGTTTCCGATCCCCAACCCGGCGAGAATCCGAACCTCCAGCGTCTCCATTTCTACCGCATCGCTCTCGGTACGGTGATCGTACCCAAGCAGATGCAGCATCCCGTGCACGACCAGATGGCTCACGTGATCGCCCAGGGGCTTGCTCTGTCCGGCCGCCTCGAGCACGATCGTCTCAAGCGCGAGCACCACGTCGCCGAGCAGCTGTACGCGGTCCCGGCCGCCGCGATCGCCGGAGGCGAACGACAGCACGTTCGTCGGCCGGTCCTTGCCACGATAATCCCGATTGAGCTGACGCGCCAGTCGGTCGTCGGCAAGGACGATGCTGACCTCCGCACCGGCAGGCGCCAACCTCGCGCCGTCGTGCGCCTGCCAGGCGGATGTCGCCGCCCGCCGCACGATCTCGGCGGCGTCGACCAGCACCGAGCGCCATCCGTCGGCCTTTTCGCTCACCTCGACCGCGAGCGTCGCCGTCACGATTTCTTCTCCGGCTCGCGCTCCGCGGCATCGAGGTCCTTGCGCTCGTAGGCCTCGATGATTCGGGTGACCAGCCCGTGTCGCACGACGTCGGCCTGCGTGAAGCGGATGAAATCGATGCCCGGCACGTCGGCGAGCGTCTCCAGCGCGTCGGTGAGGCCGGAACGCTCGCCCGACGGCAGATCGATCTGAGTGAGGTCGCCCGTGACGACCATGCGGCTGTTCTCGCCGATACGGGTCAGCGCCATCTTCATCTGCACGGGCGAGGTGTTCTGCGCCTCGTCGAGAATGACGTAAGCGTTGGACAACGTTCGCCCGCGCATGAACGCCAGCGGCGCGATCTCGATCTCGCCGGTCTCCAGCCGGCGCATGACCTGTTCCGGCGGCAATGCGTCATAGAGGGCGTCGTACAATGGCCGCATGTAGGGGTCGATCTTCTCGCGCATGTCTCCGGGCAGGAAGCCGAGCCGCTCCCCCGCCTCGACGGCGGGCCGCGACAGCACGATGCGGTCGACACGTCCGGCGGCAAGCATCGCCGCCGCCGCGCAGACCGCAAGGTAGGTCTTGCCCGTGCCCGCCGGGCCGATGGCGAAGACCATCTCGCGCTCGTTCACCGCCTTGATGTATTCCGCCTGAGCGGGCGAACGCGCGACGATCCGCTTGCGGCGCGTCTGAATGAACGGTTCCGTGCCCGCGGCCACGGATTCCGCGCCATGGCCGCCGGCGGCCATGCGCAACGCGGCATCGACCTCGGCCGGCCCGACGGTCTGGCCCGTCTTGACCACCTCATAAAGGCGGTTGAGGACGTCCCGCGCCGTGCCCGCGGCTTCGGTCGCCCCGTTGATCGTGATGACGTTGCCGCGGTTGAACAGCGACACGCCGAGCTGCTGCTCGATGCGTGCCAGATGCCGATCGTGCTCACCGAACAGGGCCGGCAACAGGCGGTTGTCGTCGAACTCGACCTGGATCGGGGTCGAAGCGGCCGATCTCGCAGCTGTCGTCACGCGCATACCCTCCGCACTGTGTCAACTGTGTACCCGGCATCGTCATCGCACGCGATTTCCGCGAACAGGCTGTGCGCGCCGAATCCCGAGACCCGGCAACGGACGATGCGCCCGATCGTCTGCTCCGGTGCCTCGACGACGACCGCCTGCATCCAGGGCGACCGGCCGACGACCTGTCCGGGACGTCGTCCCGGTCGTTCCAGCAGAACCGGGATTTCCGCGTCTGCCTTGCTGCGGTGGAAGGCGCGCTCCTGCGCGCCGAGCAGCTGCTGCAGCGAGGCGAGGCGCTGTTCCTTGATGGCTTCCGGGACCTGGCCCTGCATGGCCGCGGCCGGCGTTCCAGGACGAGCGCTGTACTTGAAGGAATAGGCGCCGGCAATGCCCACGTCGGCGACAAGCCTCAAGGTCGCGGCAAAGTCGTCATCGGACTCGCCGGGGAATCCGACGATGAAGTCGGAACTGAGTGCAATATCCGGCCGCGCGGCACGCAATCGGTCGACGATGCGCCGGTAATCGTCGACGGTGTGCTGCCGGTTCATCGCCGCGAGGATGCGATCGCTGCCCGACTGCACCGGCAGGTGCAGGTAGGGCATGAGCTTGTCGACCGTGCCGTGTGCGGCGATCAACTCGTCATCCATGTCGCGCGGGTGGCTCGTCGTATAGCGAATCCGCGCGAGCCCATCGATCTCGGCGAGGTGCCGGACGAGCCGGCCGAGCCGCCATTCGGTACCGTTTTCACCGCGACCGTGCCAAGCGTTGACGTTCTGCCCGAGCAACGTGATCTCGCGGGCACCGGCGGCGACCAGGCGACGTGCTTCTGCCTCGATGGCGCCGACGTCGCGCGAGAACTCGGCACCCCGCGTATAGGGTACGACGCAAAACGTGCAGAAGCGGTCGCAACCCTCCTGGATGGACAGAAACGCCGTCACGCCGGGGCGCGCGGTCTCGTCCGGGAGGTGATCGAACTTCACCTCGACCGGGAACTCGACGTCGAGCACCACGCCGCCGGCACGGGACGCGCGGGCCACCATCTCCGGCAGGCGGTGATAGGTCTGCGGCCCGAATACCATGTCGACGAAGGGCGCGCGAGCCAGGATTTCGTCACCCTCGGCCTGGGCGACACAGCCGGCTACCGCGATCACCATGCGGCCATCGCCGCGGCGCGCCTTGAGGGCCTTCAGGCGCCGCAGCCGACCGAGTTCGGAATATACCTTTTCGGCCGCCTTCTCACGGATGTGGCACGTATTGAGGATCACCATATCGGCGCCCTCCGGCTTGTCGCACGGGACATAGCCGAGAGGCCGCAGGACGTCCGCCATGCGGGCGGAGTCGTAGACGTTCATCTGGCAGCCATATGTCTTGATGAAGAGTGTCTTCGCCAAGGCTACATCCTTGGCGGAAAGACGGCAGAGCGCACGGTCATTCCTGGGTCAGACCCGTCCTATCCTGTTTCTCGCATGCCGCCGGTGCGAACTCGCGGTACTGCGGCCCACCGGCTGTTACAGGCCAAAAATGTGCTCACGCCAAAGGATTGCAACATGTCGGCGTGAATATCCGGTTAAAAAGGTATCATTCCGAAGCGACCGTAATCAAGCCATCGCCACCGAGACGCGCACCGTCCGGTACGCTGGCCGAATCGTGGTCGGGTCGGGGCAACCGCTAGCCGCCCTTCTTGGATTTCTTGTCGCGCTCCCGGTTGAGCCGCACGGCGTAGAGCTCGAGGCGGTGATCGACGAGCCGGAACCCCAGGCTGCGTGCCACCTCTTCCTGCAGCCGCTCGATTTCCTCGTTGCGGAATTCGAGCACCTCTCCCGTCTCGACGTCGATAAGATGATCGTGGTGTTCGTCGGGGATTTCCTCGTAACGGGCGCGTCCTTCTCCGAAGCCGAAATCGTGGCGTTCGAGAATGCTTGCCTCCTCGAGCAGGCGCACCGTGCGATAGACGGTCGCCATACTGATCTTGGGATCGACCTCGGTTGCCCGCTGATAGACCGCCTCGACGTCGGGGTGGTCGTCCGAATCGGACAGAACGCGCGCGATGACCCGGCGCTGCTCCGTCATCTTCAGACCCTTTTGCTGACACAGCTGCTCGATGCGCGACAACGCGCTCACCCGTCACTCCCCGCCTCGAATGACGCACGGTCTTCCGGCGTCCGCCAATACCCTATACGACACCGGCCCCGCAAAATGCTTGCTAGCGCTTTTTGCGCTTGCGCTGCTGGGTTCCCAGGCCGATCTGCTTGGCGAGCTTGCTCCGCTGCTTGGCATAATTCGGTGCCACCATCGGGTAGTCCGACGGTAGTCCCCAGCGCTCCCGGTATTCGTCCGGCGTCATGTTGTACGCCGTCTTGAGATGCCGCTTCAGCATCTTCAGCTTCTTGCCGTCCTCCAGACAGATAATGTAGTCCGGCGTAATCGACTTTCTAATCGGAACCGCAGGTGTCGGACGGTCGACCGCAGCTTCACCTGCCCCGCCCACCGATGAAAGCGTCTTGTAGACCTGTTCGATCAGCCCCGGAAGGTCGGCAACGGCGACCGTATTGTTGGAGACATGCGCGGCGACGATCTCCGAAGTGAGGGCAAGCAACTCTTCCGAACTGAGCGCATCGTCTTTCTGATCAGCCATCGTCACCGCTTCCTTTCACTGACAGCAATTGCAGTCGACTTGCTTCATGGCCGTTTTCGAAGCAATCACCATGGCAGTCGAGGCTTTCATTTGATTGATTTAATAAAGCGGGACCCACTTGTCGAGAAGAATCTTGCGAGATTACTACTTCGAAAGATTACAGAACGACACCGACAAAGTCCCTGTGTCATTCGTTCCTCAACGTTATTAGCTGTTTAAGCATGATTAGAGCATCGGTGCGAATATCCACAGAACGAGTGTAGTAATCCGGTCGTCGGCCCACGGACCGGAAACCGAATTTCTCGTAAAGCGCCCGTGCCGGCGCGTTGTCGACGCCGACCTCGAGCAGCATCGCAGCGGCACCACGCTCCGCCGCGAGCCGAAGCGCGGCCAGCAACAGCGTGCCGCCGATCCCCCGGCGTCGAGCCTCGGGACGGACAACGAGATTGAGCAGCTCCGCCTCGTCCGCCGCGGTTCGAGCGAGCAGCACACCGTCCGGCTGGGGCGGCTGCCCCGTTGCCACCAGCCCCCAACCGCCCGTCACGGCGAGCAGCCGCGCGACGAGGTCGCCCGACCAGGGCTCGTCCGAGCCGGCGGCGATCAGACCCGCGATGGCGGACACGTCCCCGGCGGTGGCGGGTCGGATCAGCTGCGGGCAACGGGCCACGCGCGTGCGGCGCGTCAACGGGCGATTCCCGGGCGCCGTCTCGCCGCGGGAACGGCGTCGGGTGCTCTGAGATACAGGGCGCCGGGCGGCGACTCCGGAGGCGGCGAATTCCGCAGCCGCCGCACGGCCAGCTCGGCGACGACGGCCGCGTGTGGATGGTCAGCGTCGCGCAGCCGAGTGATGCCCTTGCGGGCGGGGACGATCGCCGCGGCCACCGCGTCGGCGGCGTCGCCCGCAAGGCCGACCCGGGACAGCGGCGCGACGAGCGCAGCCGCCTCTTCGGGCATGAGCGCCCGAGCCTCGCTCAACGGCTCGGCGCCCGCGGAGAACAGCTGCACGTAGATGTCACGGCGTTTGGAGTCGAGCGCGACCAACACCGCCGGACAGTCCGTGACCTGAGCTGCCGCGACCGCCTCGAGCGTCGTCACGCCGAGGACCGGCAGGCGCGCGGCGATGGCGATCCCGCGCGCCGCCGCCAGGCCGATGCGCAATCCCGTGAAGGCACCGGGACCGATGGTCGCCGCAACCGCGTCGAGGCCGCCGAAGGAGAGACCGGCCTCGTCCATGACCTCGCGGATCATCGGCACGACGACTTCGCCGTGCCCGCGCCGCATCGTATCGAAACGGCGCGGACCCGGCCGGTCGTCGATCCACAGCGCCGCCGAACAGGCGTTCGTCGCGCAATCTATGGCCAGCAGCCTCATGGCCTCTCCGGGGCTGAAAGGTCGGTTTCGCAAGCATGCCGATGGACCCGCCGCAGCGGCACCGTCTCCGCTATTGCGACCGACAGGGCCATAACATAGTGTCTAGGCCGCTCGATCAAAAGCGGACGAGACTGCGGGGTGGGCGGAGCGGTCCGGGTCGACGCCATGCGACCAGGAGGACACCCTTGACTCCAGCTCGATGCCGACAGACGAATCGGCGGTACACCCAACGCCTCACCGCGACGGGTGCCGGCGCGATCGCGCTGCTCATCCTGTCCGGCGTCGCCGGCAGCGCGGCGGCGGCGGAATCGGCAACCATCTTCATGTATCACCGGTTCGGCGAGAGCCGCTTCCCGTCGACCAATATCCGTCTGGATCAGTTTGAGGCGCACATTCGCGAATTGACGAGCGGCAAATACACGGTACTGCCGGTCAGCGAGATCGTCGACGCACTGCGCAGCGGTCGGCAACTGCCGGAACGGACCATCGGCCTGACCGTCGATGACGGATTCCTGTCCGTTTACACCGAGGCGTTCCCGCGCCTCAGGGCGGCCGGCCTGCCGTTCACGCTGTTCCTCGCGACCGATCCGGTCGACCGCGGCTTCGCCGGCATGCTGAACTGGCGGCAGATCCGCGAGATGCGCGACGCGGGTGTCGATTTCGGTGCGCACACGGCGAGTCACCTGCACATGCCGGAGGCGTCGGACGAACGCAATCGCGCGGAAATGCGCAGGTCGCTTGCCCGTCTCAAGGAAGAGCTCGGCGTCGAGCCCGTGCTGTTCGCTTATCCCTACGGCGAGTCCAGCCTGGCCGTGCGTCGCGTCGTGCGCGAGTTCGGGTTCGACGTCGCGTTCGGACAGCAATCGGGAAGTGCCCATCGCAGCGACGATTTGCTTTTCCTGCCGCGCTTTCCGCTGAACGAGAGTTACGGGGACATCGACGCGTTCAGGCTGCGCGCGAACACGATCGGCCTGCCGGTAAGCGACGTCACGCCGACGGACCCCCTGGTGCGGGACAATAACCCGCCGAGCGTCGGCTTCACGGTCGGCGAATCGGTCGGGAGCCTCGCCGGGCTCGCCTGCTACCACTCCCAGCTCGGCCGGGTGACGATCGAACTGCTGGGAAGACACAGGGTCGAAGTTCGCTTTGCCGAGCCGTTTGCGCCCGGCCGGTCCCGGCTCAACTGCACGAAGCCGGCGGGTGCCGGCCGATGGTACTGGTACGGTATGCAGTATTACGTTCCGGGGAACTGAGCGTCGCGCCGGATCGCCCGGTCAGGCATCGTCGAAATACTCGATCGCGACGTCGCCCAGGCGCGCCCGGTCGAGTGGAGCGAGCTCGTTGACGCGCATGATCGTATGCAGCATGTCGACGTAATCCTGCCCCTGCTCGGAATAGGCGAGCAGGGTTCCGGCCAGCGCATAGCCGTCGAGAGGCTTGCCCGCCCGGCGCATTTCCTCGCGTCGCGCGCGGAATTCGCGGTAGGCGCGATGCGTATTGAGATTCATCACGTATGCCGAGAAGGAATCGATGAGGCGATCGAATGCCCTGACCTTGTAGTTGCGCCCCTGCGGGCGCTCCAGCGGTACGAGCCCCCTGCCGCCGGCCGTCGTCCACTGGCCGAACACCGCGTTGCCCTCGAGCGCGAATCGTGACGTTCCCCAGCCACTCTCGGCGGCGGCCTGCGCCAGGGCGAGCGACGGCGGCACGACATCGACACGGCGCAGGAGAACGTCGATGCGATCTTCCGGAACGCGGTAATCGCGGGCGAGCCCCGACAGCCAGCGCTGCAGCTCCGGCGACAAGGCGTCGCCGGCCTCGATCCTGCGGGCGACCTGCTGCAGCCGCCTCCGCTGGCCCGCGATCCGGCTGTTCACCTCGAGGACGAGCGGCAGGGCAAGTTTGAGAAATACCGATTTCCGCGCGCCCGCGTCACCGATGTCGGGGAGGTCCCTGGGCAGGCTCGGCAGGCGCAGACGCGGCACCGGCTCGCCGTTGTCACGCACACCGTCGAGATCATAGCCGGCACCGCTGAAGGCGCTGCGCAGGCCGGCGACGGTGGGCGCCGCCGCGCCGGCGACGCTTCCCCCGAGCACATCGCGGTCCGGCCATGTGTAACGCAGCACGGGAATGATCGCAGACGGTCCGACGGCCAGCTCGAGCACGAGCAGCAACGCCAACCCCGCGACTCCGCCGACCACGCCGATGCGTGCCGGGCCCGCGCGAGCGATTTCCTCGATCAGCCGTACCCCCCGCACCGTACCCTCCTCATGCGCCGCCGCGACGGCCGCCGGCGCCCGGCCGGTTCGCCGCGCGCCGTCGCTAGACGGCGCGGACCTCTGTGACTTCGGGAATGTAGTGACGCAGCATGTTTTCGATGCCCATCTTGAGCGTCGCGGTCGAGCTCGGGCAGCCGGCGCAGGCGCCGCGCATATGGAGGTAGACGACGCCCTTCTGGAATCCCTGGAAGATGATGTCGCCGCCGTCCTGCGCCACCGCCGGACGGACGCGGGTATCGAGCAGCTCCTTGATCTGCGTGACGATCTCCTGATCCTCCTCGCCGATCTCCTGCTCGTCGACGTCGAGCGACGCGCCGTCCTCGATCACCGCGTGGCCGGCGGTGAAATGTTCCATCAGCACACCGAGGATGGCCGGCTTGAGAAGGTACCATTCGGCGCTGTCGGCCTTGCTGACGGAAACGAAGTCGGGTCCGAGAAAAACCCCCGTGACGTGGTCGATCCGGAACAGGCGCTCCGCCAGCGGCGATACGCCCTCGGCCTCGTCCGCACTGCGAAAATCGGCGGTTCCTTCCGCGAGCACCGGTCGGCCCGGGATGAATTTGAGGGTCGCCGGATTCGGGGTCTGTTCGGTCTGAATGAACATTACGGTACGGCCTCCTGCGCCGCGGGCATCACGTATCGCAGAAAATTGTCTGCGTGACTGCGGAAATCAACCCCCTGCGATGTCAGGTCAAGGCGATGATTTCCTCATCGGTCAGCGAGCCCGGGACGATGGTGACGGGAAGACGGAGCTTGTTGGCCCCCTTGCCGACAAGATAGCTCACGAGCGGGCCCGGTCCGGCGGATTCGGTGCTCGCGCCCAGGACCAGGACCGAGATCGACGGCTCCTCGTCGAGCAGCTTCACCAGTTCCTCCGCCCGGTTGCCCTCACGCAGATAGACGATGGGAAAGCTTCCCGCCCATTGCTGCACTTCCGCGGAGAGCTTCTGGAGCAGGCCTTCGGCTTCCTCACGCGCCTCCTCGCGCATGAGGTCGCCGATCGCCATCCAGTGCTGGAATTCGGCCGGTTCCTGGACATAGAGAAGGGCGACGCGGCCCTGCGTCCGCAATGCCCGGCGACAGGCGAAATGAAGGGCGACACGCATCTCCTCGCTTTCATCCACGACGACGAGGAAGACGCGGTCCTTGCTCTTCTGGCCACCGCCGGCTTGCCGGTCGTCATCCATTCGTTACCCTCCTGGCTCACGCGGCAACCGAGCGTGACGGCGCATCATGCCATCTTACGGCTGGCTCCGGCAATGTTCGACGGTGCGACGCGGCTTGCGCCGATCAATCGCGCAGGACCGCAAGGGCGGCACGATGCAGCGGCCGGCTCGCGGCCGCCAGCACGCGTCCATCCGAGGCGAGGCCGAGGGGCCGGCCGACCCAGTCGGACGCGACGCCGCCGGCGCCCTCGATGACCGGGACCAGCGCCAGGAAATCGTATGCGCCCAGCGCTGCCTCGACGACGAGGTCGACATGACCGCAGGCCAGCATCGCGTATTGGTAGCATTCGCCGCCGTAATGCGTGAACCTGACCTGCCGACGCAGTCGCTCGTGCGCGGCCCGGTCCGCCGGCCGGGCCTCGAACATCTCGGGCGTGGTCGACCACAGCACGGCATCGCCGAGTTTGCCGCGCGGGGCGGTCTTGACCGGCCGTCCGTTCAGCGTGGTCGGACGGCCGCTGGCGCCGACCCAACGCTCCCGCGTCATCGGCTGGTTGATCAGTCCGAGGATCGGCCGGCCGTCGCGCAACAGCGCGATGAGCGTCCCGAAGACGGGCACGCCGCTGATGAAGGCCTTCGTGCCGTCGATCGGGTCGAGCACCCACAGGTGCCGGGCATCGGGTCTCTGCACCCCGTGCTCCTCGCCGACGACGCCGTGATCGGGAAAACGGTCCGCGATCAGCGAGCGCATCGCCGATTCGGCGTCGCGGTCCGCGATCGTCACCGGGCTCTCGTCCGCCTTGTCCTCGATGCCAAGCGGACGGCGGAAATGCTGCATGATTATCGTACCGGCGGCGTCGGCCATCGCCTCGGCCAGGGCGATGAATTCGGGCGGGCAGGGCTCTTCGGTCATGGTGCAGGCAGCAGCGGCCGGCCCGCGGGCCGCTCAGGGCAGCGGTGCCGGGTTGTCGCTGAGCGTGCGCAGATAGGCGATCAGGTCGGCCCGTTCCGACGCCTTGCCGATTCCCGCGAAACTCATTTTCGTCCCGGGCGCGAAGGTCTTCGGCGCGGCCAGGAACGCGTCCAGGTTCTCGTAATTCCAGACCCCGTCGTGCCCGGCGAGCGCGGACGAGTAGCTGTAACCCTCGACGCCGGCGACCGCGCGGTTGACGATGTTCCAAAGGGGCGGGCCGACGCGGTTGGCGCCTCCCTCGTCGAAGGTATGGCAGGCGGCGCATTTGCGCGCGACCTTGGTGCCGGCCTCGACGTCGGCGGCGGCGAGCGACGTGGCGAGGTCGACCTCCGGCGCCGCCTCCGTCGGCTCCACGACTTCGGCCGACGTGGCCTCGGCGGGAATGTCGTCGGCGGTGGCGATCGGATAGGCGCGGACGTCGGCGGCTTCTTCAGGATTGTACAGCAGCCAGCCGATGCTCGCCGAAATGACGATGGTCCAGGCACCGGCCAGCACGGCGGTGAAGATCTTGTTCACACGAAGCGGATCTTTGGTCATATCGCCTGCATCCCGTAATGCCTTCTCCCTGTCGCGCTGGCGGTATATTCTCTGGGCCGCCGGAAATCAACACACGTCACCGAAGAATCGTGCAACCGGCAGCCCGTCGTGACGACGACCCCCGCTACCGACGAGCCCGTGAGTCGAGCATGAACCCGATCGTCGTGATCCCGTCGCGCCTCGCCGCGAGTCGGCTCCCAGACAAGCCGCTCGCCGACATCCACGGCGAGCCGATGATCGTGCATGTCTGGCGCCGCGCGATCGAGGCCGGGATCGGGCCGGTTGTCGTGGCGGCGGCGGAAGCGGCAATCGCCGAGGCGGTCACGGCCGCCGGCGGCCGGGCCGTCCTGACCGACCCGGCGCTGCCGTCCGGTTCCGACCGGGCTTGGCACGCGCTTGGCGAGGTCGATCCGGCCGGACACCATGACGCGGTGGTGAACCTGCAGGGCGACCTGCCGACGATCGAGCCGGCAGCGCTGGCCGCGGTGATCGGGCCGCTGGGCACGGCCGACGTCGACATCGCTACGCTGGCGACCGAGATCGTGAGCGAGGAGGAGCGCGAAAATCCCAATGTCGTCAAGGCGGTGATGGGTCTGGTGCCCGGCCGGCGGTGCGGGCGGGCGCTCTATTTCACGCGCGCGACGGCGCCGTGGGGGAACGGACCCCTCTACCACCATATCGGGGTCTATGCCTTTCGGCGGCCGGCACTCGAGCGTTTCGTGTCGCTCCCTCCCGGGATCCTCGAACGGCGCGAGCGACTGGAGCAGCTGCGGGCGCTCGAAGCCGGCATGCGCATCGACGTGGCACTCGTTGACACGGTTCCGATCGGTGTCGATACTCCGGCCGATCTTGACCGCGCCCGTAGCCTGCTGGCGCCCCGATAGACGGACGAGTCCGCGACAATGACCGAGCCAGACGCCGGCGGCGCCGCCACCGATCCCGAGCGGATCATCGCCTTTCAGGGCCATCACGGCGCCTATTCGGACATGGCGTGCCGGACGGTGTTCCCCGAACTCGTGACGCTGCCCTGCCCGTCGTTCGAGGATGTCTTCGCGATCGTCCGCGAGGGCGCGGCCGGCCGCGCGATGATCCCGATCGAGAACTCGGTCGCCGGCCGCGTCGCCGACATCCACCATTTGCTGCCGGAGTCGGGGCTGCACATCGTCGGCGAGCATTTCCACCGCGTGAACCACAAATTGTTGGCCCCGAAAGCCGCGACGCTCAAAGGTCTCAAACGGGTGCTCAGCCACGAACAGGCGCTCTCCCAGTGTCGGCACTTCCTGCGCGAGCACGGGCTCGAGCCGCACGTCTTCGCGGATACGGCAGGCGCGGCGCAGTTCGTCGCCGAACAGGGCGACCCGGCGCAGGCGGCGATCGCCTCGCGCCTCGCCGGGGAGATCTACGGGCTGCAGACGCTGGTCGACGATATCGAGGACGCGGAGCACAATACGACCCGGTTCGTGATCATGACGCGCGAGCCGATCGACCCCGATCCCGACGACGGCCCGGTGATCACGTCGTTCGTGTTCCAGGTCCGCAACGTCCCGGCCGCTCTCTACAAGGCGATGGGCGGCTTCGCCACCAACGGCGTCAACATGACCAAGCTCGAATCCTACATGATCGGCGGCGACTTCAACGCCACGCAGTTCTACTCCGACATCGAGGGTCATCCGGACCACACGTCGGTGCGGCTGGCCCTCGAGGAGCTCGGATTCTTCAGCCGGCGCGTCAAGATCCTCGGCGTCTACCCCGCCGATCCGCAGCGCTACGCGAAGGGCAGGGCCCCCTGATCGTGGGGCCGGGCCGGGACCATGCCGATCGCATTCAAGGAGGTCGTCGCGGCGTTCGACATCGGCCCGATCCCGACCGGCGGCGAGCCGGTCGAGCTGCGCGTCGAGGTGCTGCGCGAGACCGGGGCGGCGCCCGCCTTTTCCGCGCGCGTCTGGCGCCGCGCGGCGATCCTGCTGCACCCGACGGAGGCGACTGACGCGGACGAGCTCAGCGAATTCCGGATACTGGTCGAGGACGAGGCGTTCGCGGACGAGTCCTTCCGCGGTGACACGGTCGAGGCGGTGACGCGCCAAATCCGCCACCGTATCGAGGCTGTCTATTATATCCCCCGCTAGTGCATCATCCACTTACGTGGAATCGGCATCTGCCCGCTCCCCCACCCGGCCACCCAACGGTATCGTACGCCGTGGGTGGCCGGGTGGGGGAGCGGGCTGGAGCGGACTAATCGGATAATGCGTTATCCCCCGGCTGCGAGCCAGTCCGAGATCAACCGGTAGGAGATCGAATCGCGGCGCGGCAGGCGCAGCGGCGCGTCCTCCGGCAGATCGATCAGCTCGTCGCGGTGGAACCAGCGGGCGGATTCGAGTTCGGCCTCGTTGATGCACAGCGCCTCCGACGTCGCGCGCGCGGAGAAACCGAGCATGATCGACGAGGGGAACGGCCACGGCTGCGACGAGTGGTACTGGATGTCGGTCACGCCGATGCCCGCCTCCTCGAACACTTCGCGTGCCACCGCGTCCTCGAGGCTCTCGCCGGGCTCGACGAAACCGGCAAGCACCGAATGCATGCCGATCGGCCAGATCGCCTGCCGCCCGAGCAAGACGCAGTCGCCGGCGTGGACCAGCATGATGACGGCCGGGTCGGTGCGCGGAAATGCCGGCGTCGCGCACGCCTCGTCGCGGCAAGATCGCACATGACCGCCGTCGCGCGATTCGGTAGCCTCGCCGCAGCGCCCGCAATAGCGGTGAGCCAGATGCCAGTGCATCATGCCGCGGGCATAGGCCAGCAGCGCGCCGTCCTGGTGCCGCATCAGCGGTCCGACGCGGCGCAGATCCTCGAACAGACCGAAGCCGGCGACCTCCTCCTGCGAGCGATGCGAGAGGTCGATCGCGAAATGGGCGCTGTCGTCGATCAGCCCGAGCAGCGCAACCGCGCCGGCGTCGGCGAGTAGTGCCGGGTCGGGCGGCAGCAGGTGCGGCATCGGCCGATCGTCTATGCGAACCAGGTTGCGCGAGCGCCAGACGAGCGTGATGCGGCTCGAGTCGTCGGCCAACCTCGCGGCGATCCATCCCTCGTCGCCGCGCAGGTGGGCCGCGCGGTCGATCTTTCCGGACGCGTAGATGTTCGGTCGCTTCATCGCCGGAAAACTGGCACGACGGTCCGGTCGTGGCAATCCGCGGCGGATCGCGGCGGGCCATCGCCGTGTTGCGCGACCGGACCGCCTGCTTCCAATCGGGGCTTGCTCTTTGCGTCGCGAGTCCTGATATAGTGGCCCCGGAAGGCTGGCGCATGGACGGGCCACTCGCCAACCCGGTCAGGTCCGGAAGGAAGCAGCCGTAACGAGGTTCGGCCCGGGTCATGCGTCCGGTCTTCCGCCCGTTTCCAGAGCCCCCTCGCGGGGGCGCAATCCGGCTCTCATGACCGCTGCGCCCGAATCAGCCCCCTACCGCGTTCTCGCCCGCAAATACCGGCCGACCGACTTCGCCGGCCTGATCGGTCAGGAGGTGCTCGTCCGCACCCTGACCAATGCGGTCGCCAGCGGACGGGTCGCCCACGCTTTCATGCTCACCGGCGTGCGCGGGGTCGGCAAGACGACGACCGCCCGCATCATCGCCAGAGCGCTCAACTGCATCGGGCCGGACGGCACGGGCGGCCCGACCGTCGAGCCCTGCGGCGTCTGCGAGCATTGCTCCGCGATCGCCGAGGATCGCCATGTCGACGTCATCGAGATGGACGCGGCGAGCCGAACCGGCGTCGACGAGATCCGCGACCTCATCGACGGCGTGCGTTACCGCCCGGTTTCCGCCCGCTACAAGGTCTACATCGTCGACGAGGTGCACATGCTGTCGAAAGCGGCGTTCAACGCGCTGCTGAAGACGCTCGAGGAGCCGCCGGAGCACG
The DNA here is from genome assembly GCA_041584475.1 of Alphaproteobacteria bacterium. Classification (GTDB taxonomy): domain Bacteria; phylum Pseudomonadota; class Alphaproteobacteria; order UBA8366; family JADFVY01; genus JBFHDX01. The sequence goes on along the minus strand of JBFHDX010000024.1, from coordinate 6,261 downwards.
TGAAGTTCGTGTTTGCGACGACCGAGATCCGCAAGGTGCCGGTGACCGTGCTTTCGCGCTGCCAGCGCTTCGATTTGCGGCGCGTGCCGGCGGAGCGGTTGAGCGAGCATTTCCGCGACGTTGCGGCGAGCGAGGGGGTCGCGATCGAGGCCGGCGCCCTGGCGACGATCGCCCGGGCCGCTGACGGGTCCGTGCGGGACGGCCTGTCCCTGCTCGACCAGGCGATGGCGCGCGGCGACGGAACGATCACGGACGCGCAGGTTCGCGACATGCTGGGTCTCGCCGACCGCACCGCGATCTTCGACCTGTTCGAGCGCGCCATGAGCGGCGATATCGCGGCGGCGCTCGATCAATTCACCGCCATGTATCGGGACGGCGCCGATCCCGTCGTCGTCATGCAGGACCTGCTCGACCTCACGCACTGGCTTACGCGCGTCTCGATCGCGCCCGAAGTCGCCGATGCGCCCGGAACGCCGGAGGCCGAGCGCGAGCGCGGCCGCGCCATGGCCGACGCGCTGTCGATCCCGGCGCTCACGCGCGCCTGGCAGATGCTGTTGAAGGGGCTCGGCGAGGTCCAGTATGCGGCGATGCCACTGCAGGCGGCAGAAATGGTGCTCGTGCGGCTCGCCTATGCGTCGCAGCTGCCGTCCCCGGCTGAAATCGCCCGCGAACTGCAGGCGGATGCCGGGCCGTCCACGCCGTCCCCCACGGATGGCGCGCCGGTCCGTCCGTACCCGTCGCGGCCGCCCGGAAGCGGAAGCGGCGGACGCGGCGGCGGCGGGAACCATACCCAGGCGTCCGGCGGGGCCGCGGTAACGGCGCGACGGCACCCCGATCCGGACGAGCCGGCGCCGCCGGTGCCCGAGCGCGAGACCGAGGCGCTTGCCGAATCGGTGGCGTCGCCCGGCAGTTTCGTCGAGCTCGTCGCGCTGTTCGCGAGCCGCCGAGAGGCGATGCTGCACACCCATCTGTGTCGGAACGTGCATCTCGTGCGCTTCGAACCGGGACGGCTCGAATTCCGCCCCGACCAGCACGCGCCGCGCGATCTCGCAAACCGCATCGGCGCGTTGCTCGGCGCGTGGACCGGGCAACGCTGGGTGGTCAGCGTGTCGCAGGAACCCGGCCAGCCGACGCTGGCGCAGCAGGCCGAAGCAGCGAAGCGACGCGAATTCGAGGCGGTCGCCGAGCATCCCCTTGTCAAGGCCGCACGTCAGGCATTCCCGTCCGCGCGGATCACGCGGGTCTCGCAGTCGCCGCGGGCGGCGGAGCTGGACGCTGATTCGCTCGACGACATTGCCGACGATGAAGATGACGGGGCGGGCGAGATCGACTAGACAGCACGCCAGCCAGACCATCGACGACGGAGCACGCACGCGGATGAAGAATCTCGGCCAGATGATGAAGCAGGTCCAGGACATGCAGAACCGGATGCAGGAAATGCAGGCCAGCCTGGCCGGCATGGAGGTGACCGGCGTGGCGGGCGGCGGCATGGTCACAGTGACGATGACCGGCAAGGGAGAGGCGCGCGCCGTGACCGTCGATCCGTCGCTGCTCGCGGCGACCGAGAAGGAAGTGCTGGAAGACCTCCTGACCGCCGCGATCAACGACGCGCGCGGCAAGGTCGACCGGCTCGTGCAGGACAAGACGGCGGAGATCATGGGCGGCCTGCAGCTTCCGCCCGGCGTCAACCTGCCGTTCTGAGTCCCCAAGTCCATCCGCGCCGATGAACGAGATCGAGCGGCTGATAGCGCTGCTGGCGCGGCTGCCGGGTCTCGGGCCACGGTCGGCGCGGCGCGCGGCCCTGCAGCTGATCAAGCGGCGCGAGTCCCTGCTGGAGCCGCTGGCCAGGGCGCTCGACGAAGCGGCACACTCGATCCGCCCCTGCTCGATCTGCGGAAACATCGATACCGTCGAGCCCTGTCATATCTGTGCAGACGAGCGTCGCGACGGCACGCAGATCTGCGTCGTCGAGGATGTCGCCGACCTGTGGGCGCTGGAGCGCACCGGCGCCTATGGCGGCCGCTATCACGTGCTCGGCGGGACGTTGTCGGCGATCGACGGCGTCGGCCCGGACGATCTGAGAATTCCGGCGCTGGTGCGGCGGGCCTCCGACCCGGCGGTTACGGAGGTCATCCTTGCCACCAACCTCACCGTCGACGGCCAGACGACCGCGCACTACATCACCGAACGCCTCGCTGGCGCCGGCGTCACCGTGACGCTGCTGGCACACGGCGTGCCGGTCGGCGGCGAGCTCGACTACCTCGACGACGGCACGCTGACGGCAGCCTTGCGGGCCCGGCGAAACGCGCAGGAGTAGCTGCTTGAGGCGCGTGCTGTTCGTCTCGATGATCGGCCAGCCGGGCCGCTACGATCCCACGATCTACGAGGGGCTGCCGGGCGGCGACGACGAGGTGCATTGGGTCTTCCTGCAGCTGCGTGCCCTCGGGCTCGCCGATCGGCTCGAATATCACGGTGTCTTCGTCTGCCGCGGCGAGGCGCTCCCGGATCCTGGCGCGGCCGACGCCGTGATCCTCGGCGGCAGCTACCATTCGGTGCATGACGATCTGGACTGGCAGCGCGCAACGCGCGACTGGCTGAGCCGGTACCGCGCTACCGGTCGGCCGCTGCTCGGCATCTGCGGCGGCCACCAGATGATCTGCGATAGCGCCGGCGCGCCGGTCACCCGCGTCGGCTCCGGCGTCATGGCCGGGACCATGCCGGTCTCGCTGACCGCGGCCGGTCGCCGCCATTTCCTCTTTGCCGGCTACGGTCGCGAACCGGCGTTCCACTGGGCGAACGAGGAGCACGTCGCCACGCCACCCGCCGGCGCGACGATCCTGGCGACGCGACCGGAGGTTCCGTGTGCTGCGCTCGACCACGGGGACAGCTGGTATTCGGTCCAGTTCCACCCCGAGGCGACGCACGAATCGATGGCCGTGTCGTGGCGACCGAGTCACCCCGATTTCGCGGAGAATTATCGGCCGCTATGCGACGGCAACCTGCTCCTGAGGAATTTCCTCGTCGGCACGGGGATCGTCGATGCCGGCTGAAGGGGCCCCCTAGTCGACCTCTTCCTTCTTGCCGACGGCGAGCGTCAGCTTCGGCGCCGCCGCGCGCTCGATCGGCCGGTCCGTCTCGTCCGCATCGATCTCGTCGAGCTCCAGCTCTTCGATGCGGGCGGCGCGCTTGGTGACCTTCTCGGTCGAGATGCGAATCTGCCGCACGTCCTCGCTGGCCTGCTCGAAATGGCGCTGCAGCCGGCCGACCCGCTCGTCGAGCCGCAGCACGTCTTCGGTCATGCGGGCGACTTCGGCGAGGATTCGTCCCGCCTGCTCGCGCATCTGCGCGTCCTTCAACACCGCACGGATCGTGTTCAGCGTCGCCATCAGCGTCGTCGGCGAGACGATGTAGACCCGCGCCCGGTGCGACTTCTCGATGACTGCCGGCAAGTCGGCATGCAGCGTCGCGTAGACGGCCTCCGACGGCAGGAACATGAGCGCCGAATCCGCGGTCTCGCCCGGCACGATGTAACGCTCGGCGATATCCCTGACGTGCTTGAGCACGTCGCTGGCGAAGGTCTTGCGCGCCGCCTCGCGGGCCGCCGCCTCCTTCGCCGCCCGCAGCGCGTAATAGCTCTCGAGCGGGAACTTGGCGTCGATGGCGATGGCCCCCGGCGGGTTGGGCAGGGTCAGAAGACAGTCGGCGACGCGGCCGCTCGCCAGCTTGGCCTGGAAGCGGTAGGCCGACGGCGGCAGCGCGCTGCGCACCTGATCCTCCAGCTGCACCTCGCCGAAGGCGCCGCGCGCCTGCTTGTTGGACAACACGTCCTGCAGGCTGACGACCTGCTGCGACAGCTTGGTGATGTTCTCCTGCGCCGCCTTGATGGCCCCCAGCCGCTCGCGCAAATCGCTCATCGTCGCCGCGGTGCTGACCGTCTGCTGCTGCAGCGATTCACCGACCCGCCGCGCGACGTCGCCAAGCCGCCGGTCGAGCATCTCGGTCAACGCCCGTTCCTGCGTCTGCAACCGCTCCGACATCTGCGACTGCGCCATGACGTGCTGTTCGGCGATCTGGCTGATGCGCGCCGCCAGCAGCTGCGATTCGCCACCGCGACGCACCGCGAAGACGACCGCGACGATGGCGACGAAAACGGCCAGCCCGGCGCCCGCGAGGGTCAGCAGAAGCAGCGGATCGATGCTGCGAATCAGCTCCATGCGGGGAGTCTACATGGCCGGGGTGGCGCGTGCATAGCGCAACCTTGACGGGGCGGCCGACTCGCCATACCTGTTTGACCGGATTCACCGCGCGAATGGGGAGATTTCTGCGCACATGGCCATCCTGCCGATCATCGTCGCGCCCGATCCGCGCCTGAAGATCAAGTGCAAGCCGGTTGAGCGGGTCGATGCCGCGGTGGCGCGGCTCATGGACGACATGCTCGAGACGATGTACGAGGCGCCGGGTATCGGCCTCGCGGCCCCGCAGGTCGGCGTCGACAGGCGCGTCATCGTCGTCGACGTGGCGCGGGCGGACGAGACCCCGGCCCCGGTACGAATGGCGAATCCGGTGCTGATCGCCGCTTCCGAGACATTTGCGCCGCACGATGAAGGCTGCCTGTCGCTGCCCGAGCATTACGCCGAGGTGATCAGACCGGCGCGTGTTGCCGTGCGCTACCTCGACGAGCACAACAAGCGGCGCGAGCTCGAAGCCGACGGGCTGCTGGGCGTGTGCGTACAGCACGAGATGGACCATCTCGACGGTATCCTGTTCGTCGATCATATCTCCGCGCTCAAGCGGAACATGATTCTGCGCAAATTGCGCAAGGCGAAGAAGATCGGCACGCTGGCCGCCGAGTGACAAGGTGTTTGCCTTTCGCGGCCCATTGTTCACATACTTCACACTCGCGCTTCTCGCCCCTCCGACTCGGACATGAGCGGGCGGACGCGCCCCGGCGCCCGGGGGGCGGTCGACCCGTCGGAAGGGGCGCGTGTCAGCGCCGACCGACGAGGACGTGCCCGCGCTGGCCATGACCTACCGACTCGCCTTCATGGGAACGCCGGCTTTCGCCGTGCCGGCCCTCGCCGCGCTGATCGAGGCCGGGCACGACGTCGCCTGCGTCTACACGCAGCCGCCGCGGCCGGCCGGGCGGGGCAAGCAGGAGCGGCCGGGGCCGGTGCATGATTATGCGGCCCGGGCGGGCATCGAGGTGCGGCACCCGGCGAGCCTGCGCGGCGCGGCGGCGCAGGCGGCGTTCGCGGCGCTCGAGCTCGACGTCGCCGTCGTCGCCGCCTACGGGTTGATCCTGCCGCGCCCGGTGATCGACGCGCCGCGTCACGGCTGTATCAACATCCACGCCTCGCTGCTGCCGCGCTGGCGCGGGGCGGCGCCGATCCAGCGCGCGATCCTCGCCGGCGACGCCGAGACCGGCGTCACCATCATGCGCGTCGAGGAGGCGCTCGATTCCGGGCCGATGCTGCTGCGCGAGGCGGTGCCGATCGGCCGGCGGACCACGGCCGGCATGTTGCACGACACGCTCGCCGGGCTCGGGGCCCGGCTCGTCGTCGAGGCGCTGGCGCGGATGCGGTCGGGGACGCTGCGCGAGACGCCGCAGCCGGCCGACGGCGTCACCTACGCCGCCAAGATCGACAAGGCGGAGACGCGGATCGACTGGCAGCACAGCGCCGGCGAGATCGAGCGTGCGATCCGGGCCTTCGCGCCGCTGCCCGGGGCCTGGTTCGAGCTCGACCGCGAGCGCATCAGGGTACTGGCTGCGGACATCGTGTCGGCGACGGGTCCGCCGGGGACGACGCTCGACGACCGCCTGACCGTCGCCTGCGGCGCGGGTGCGGTGCGCCTGCTCGCCGTGCAGCGCGCCGGCAAGGCGGCGCTCGACGCGGCCACCTTCCTGCGCGGGTGCGCGGTGCCGGCCGGCACCAAGCTGGGCTGAGCGTCGTGACGCGCTGGAAGATCACGCTCGAATACGACGGCTCCGGCTTCGTCGGCTGGCAGCGCCAGGAGAACGGCCTCTCGGTGCAGCAGGTGCTCGAGGAGGCGATCGCGGGTTTCGCGCAGGAACGGGTCACCGTGTTCGGGGCCGGGCGCACCGACAGCGGCGTGCACGCGCTGGCCCAGGTCGCCCATTTCGACCTCGCGCGCGACACCGACGCGGCGACGGTGCGCGACGCGCTGACCTATCACTGCCGGCCACATCCGGTCGTCGTGCTCGCCGCCGAGCCGGTCGACGCCGACTTCCACGCCCGCTTC
>JBFHDX010000023.1:0-40750 GCA_041584475.1 Alphaproteobacteria bacterium | reverse complement strand
GGGACAACATCGCGATGGAGGTCGAGCTGATCGCGCCGATCGCCATGGACGAGGGCCTGCGCTTCGCCATCCGCGAGGGCGGCCGAACCGTCGGCGCCGGCGTCGTCACCGGCATCATCGAGTAGGCAAGGAGCTTGACGGAGGGCCGGGCGGGGCCGATCGAACCGCAAGGCCGCATCCGTTGGAGGACCGCATGGACAACCAGAACATACGAATCCGCCTCAAGGCGTTCGATCATCGCGTGCTCGACCAGTCGACGAGCGAGATCGTCAGCACTGCGAAGCGCACCGGGGCGCAGGTCCGTGGTCCGATTCCGCTGCCGACGCGAATCGAGAAATACACGGTGCTGCGCGGTCCGCACATCGACAAGAAGAGCCGCGAGCAGTTCGAAATCCGGACGCACAAGCGCGTCCTCGACATCATCGATCCGACGCCGCAGACCGTCGACGCGCTGATGAAGCTCGAGCTTGCCTCGGGCGTCGACGTGGAAATCAAGCTCTAGGGGTGAACGCATCATGCGCTGTGGAATCATCGCGCAGAAGCTGGGCATGACGCGGGTGTTCGACGCCGACGGCGAGCACGTCCCCGTGACCGTGCTGAAGGTCGATTCGTGTCAGGTCGTGGCCGTGCGGACGGCCGAGAAGGACGGCTACAACGCCGTGCAGCTCGGCGCGGTTCCGGCCAAGGTGAAGAATGTGCGTCAGCCGATGCGCGGCCATTACGCGAAGGCGAAGGTCGAGCCGAAGCGCAAGCTCGCCGAATTCCGCGTCAGCCAGGATGCGCTGCTCGACGTCGGCGCGGAACTGTCGGCGGGGCATTTCGTCGCCGGCCAGTTCGTCGATGTCATCGGTACCAGCATCGGCAAGGGTTTTGCCGGTGCGATGAAGCGCCACAATTTCGCCGGCCTGCGGGCAAGCCACGGCGTGTCGATCTCGCATCGCAGCCACGGTTCGACCGGCAACAGCCAGGATCCCGGGCGCGTCTGGAAGGGCAAGAAGATGGCCGGCCAGATGGGCAACAGCCGGGTTACCGTGCAAAACCTCGAGGTCGTGTCGAGCGACGCGGATCGCGGCCTCATCCTGCTGCGCGGCGCGGTGCCGGGCGCCGAGGGCGGCTGGGTGCTGGTGCGAGACGCGGTGAAGCGCAAGACGGACGTCGAATTGCCGTTCCCGGCCGCCTTGCGCGGTGCGGCCGCTGCGCCGGCGCAAGAGCCGTCGACCGAGGAGGTCCAGGCGGACGAGGCACCGGCTGAGGAGGCGGTCGCGGCGGCGCCGGCGGCGGAGACCGAGGCGCCGGCGGACGAAAGTGCGGCCGACGAAAGCGCGGCCGCCGCAGAGACGCCGGAGGAAGACACCGCCGCCGCGGACGCGCCGGCGGAGGAACCGCCGGTCGAGGAGCCCGCCGCGCAGGACGCGGCCGCCGAAGAGGCGCCGGCGGAGAAGACCGACGCCGCGGATGCGCCCGCCGAAGACGCAGCGGCGGAGAAGACCACCGCCGCGGATGCGCCCGCCGATGAGTCGCCGGCAGAGGACGACGATGCCGGCACGGCGGAAGAGGGCGCCGGCAAGAAGGAATAACGGCGATGAAGTGCAAGGTCATCAACCTGGACAACAAGTCGGCCGGCGAGATCGAGCTCTCCGACGGCGTGTTCGGTGCCGCGGTGCGCAAGGATCTGCTCGCGCGCATGGTGAACTGGCAGCTGGCGAAGCGCCGGGCCGGCACGCACAAGGTCAAGACGGTGAGCGAGATCAGGGGGACGACGCGCAAGCCCTACCGGCAGAAGGGAACGGGCCGCGCGCGCCAGGGCTCGTTGCGCTCGGCGCAGTTCCGCGGCGGCGCCACGGTGTTCGGCCCCGTCGTCCGCGACCATGCGCACAAGCTGCAGAAGAAGGTGCGCAAGGCCGCGCTGCGCTCGGCGCTCTCGGCGAAGCAGGCCGACGGCAAGCTGATCGTGCTCGACGAGGCGAAGCTCGAGGCGCCGCGCACGAAGGAGCTGGCGGGCCGGCTCGGCAAGCTCGGTTGGAGCAACGTCCTGATCATCGGCGGTACCGAGATCGACCTCAATTTCGCGCGCGCCGCGGCAAACATTCCGAACGTGGACGTGCTGCCGAGCCAGGGCGCCAACGTGTACGACATCCTGCGGCGCGAAACGCTTGTGCTGACCAGGGAAGCGGTCGAGATGCTGGAGGCGCGACTCAAATGAGCTGGAAGTATCTGAACAAGGCCAGCCCGAGCCGCGAGCGCATGTACGAGCTGCTGCGTTCGCCGGTGATCACGGAAAAGGCGACGCTCGCTTCCGAGCACAACCAGGTCGTATTCCGCGTGCCGCTGGACGCCAACAAGTTCGAGATCAAGGCGGCGGTCGAGACGCTCTTCAAGGTCAAGGTCGACGGCGTCAACACGATCCGTATCAAGGGCAAGGCCAAGCGATTCCGCGGCCGGCCGGGGCAGCGCAGCGATTACAAGAAGGCCATGGTCCGGCTGGCCGAAGGCCATTCAATCGATGTGACGACGGGGCTCTAGAACAATGGCGCTCAAGACATTCAATCCGGTCACGCCGTCGCAGCGGAACCTCGTTCTCGTCGACCGCTCGGGCCTGCACCGCGGCAAGCCGGTCAAGGCCCTGACCGAGGGGCTGACCAAGAAGGGCGGCCGCAACAACCAGGGCCATATCACGGCGCGGCGGCGCGGCGGCGGACACAAGCGGCGCTACCGGATCATCGATTTCCGGCGGCGCAAGTTCGACGTGCCGGCGACGGTCGAGCGGATCGAGTACGATCCCAACCGGACCGCCTTCATCGCGCTGCTGCGTTACGAGGACGGCGAGCAGAGCTATATCCTGGCGCCGCAGCGGCTGCAGGTCGGCGACAGCGTGGTCGCCAGCGAGCGCGCCGACATCAAGCCGGGCAACGCGATGCCGCTGGCCAGTATTCCGGTCGGCACGATCGTGCACAATGTCGAGCTGAAGGCCGGCCGCGGCGGGCAGATCGCGCGGGCTGCCGGCAGCTACGTGCAGCTGGTCGGCCGCGATGCCGGCTACGCGCAGATCAAGCTCTCCTCCGGTGAATTGCGCATGGTGCGCGGCGAATGCATCGCCACGATCGGCGCCGTATCGAACCCGGATCAGGCCAATATCAAGCTCGGCAAGGCGGGCCGCAAGCGCTGGCTGGGCAAGCGCCCGTCGGTGCGCGGCGTCGCCATGAACCCGGTCGACCATCCGCACGGCGGCGGCGAGGGCCGCACGTCGGGGGGGCGCCATCCGGTCACGCCCTGGGGCAAGCCGACCAAGGGCAGGAAGACGAGGCACAACAAGAAGACCGACTCGCTGATCATCCGGCGTCGGCACCGCAAGAAGTAATAGGAGGGCGTCACCTTGGCACGCTCGGTTTGGAAAGGTCCGTTCGTAGACGGCTATCTGCTTAAGAAGGCGGAAGCTGCGCATGGATCGGGTCGCAACACGGTCATCAAGACGTGGTCGCGGCGCTCGACGATCCTGCCGCAGTTCGTCGGCCTGACCTTCGGGGTCTACAACGGCCAGAAGTTCCTGCCCGTTCTCGTGACCGAGAACATGGTGGGTCACAAGTTCGGCGAATTCGCGCCGACCCGGACCTACTACGGCCACGCGGCGGACAAGAAGGCAAAGAGGCGCTGAGCGATGGGCAAGCCGGCACGCGAGAGGAGTTTGGCGGACAGCGAGGCGAAGGCGTTCGCGAAGCTCATGCGCACCAGCCCCCAGAAGCTCAATCTGGTGGCGCAGCTGATCCGCGGCCAGCCCGTGGGCAAGGCGCTGGCCGACCTGACCTTTTCGAAGCGGCGGATCTCGCGCGAGGTGAAGAAGGTGCTGCAGGCCGCCATCGCCAATGCCGAGAACAACCACCAGCTCGACGTCGACCGCCTGTTCGTCAAGGAGGCGACCGTCGGCAAGGCGTTCGTGATGAAACGCTTCCGCGCGCGGGCGCGCGGCCGCGGAGCGCGCATCATGAAGCCGTTCAGCAACCTGACCGTCGTCGTGCGCGAACGTGAGGAGGCCGTCTGATGGGCCAGAAAGTCAACCCGGTCGGGCTCCGCCTCGGCATCAACCGGACCTGGGATTCGCGCTGGTTCGCCGGCCGCGGCTACGCCGACCTGCTGCACCAGGACATCCGGCTGCGCAAATACATCGAGGGTCGGCTGAGCCAGGCCGGGATCTCGCGCGTCGTCATCGAGCGGCCGGCGAAGAAGGCCCGCGTGACGATTTACAGCGCGCGTCCGGGCGTCGTCATCGGCAAGAAGGGTGCCGACATCGAGAAGCTACGACAGGACCTGATCAAGATGACGGGGTCCGAGGTCAACCTCAACATCGTCGAGGTCCGAAAGCCCGAGGTCGATGCCAAGCTCGTGGCCGAGAACATCGCCCAGCAATTGGAGCGTCGCGTCGCCTTCCGCCGGGCCATGAAGCGCGCCGTGCAGTCGGCGATGCGCCTTGGCGCGCAGGGCATCCGCATCAACTGCGGCGGCCGGCTGGGCGGCGCCGAGATCGCGCGCACCGAATGGTATCGCGAAGGCCGGGTGCCGCTGCACACGCTGCGGGCGGACGTCGACTACGGCATCGCCACGGCCAAGACGACCTACGGGACGTGCGGGGTCAAGGTCTGGGTCTTCAAGGGCGAGATCCTCGCCCACGACCCGATGGCCCAGGACAAACGCGCGCAGGACCAGCAGCAGGCACGCTGACGGCGGCGGTGCAGAGGCACAGGAACGGGACCACGGGAACATGCTCAGTCCGAAGCGAACGAAATTCCGCAAGCAGCACAAGGGCCGCATCCACGGCCTCGCCAACCGCGGAACCGAGCTGAATTTCGGCAGCTACGGCCTCAAGGCGACGACGACCGGACGGGTCACGGCGCGCCAGATCGAGGCCGCGCGTCGCGCCATCACGCGCCATGTGCGGCGCGTCGGCAAGGTCTGGATCCGCGTGTTCCCGGACGTCCCGGTTAGCACCAAGCCGGCGGAAGTGCGTATGGGTAAGGGCAAGGGGTCGCCGGAATACTGGATGTGCCGAGTCAAGCCGGGCCGCATCATGTTCGAAATGGAAGGCGTCGATGGCGCGACCGCCCGCCGCGCGTTCGAGCTGGCCGCGGCCAAGCTCCCGGTGCAGACGCGGTTCGTGAGCCGCCTGGGCCTGGAGGATTGATGCGATGAAAGCGAGCGAACTGCGCCAGAAGACCCCGGACGAGCTGCGCGAGCAGCTGATGGCGCTGCGCAAGGAGGCCTTCAACCTGCGCTTTCAGCAGGCGACGGGGCAGCTCGAGAACACCGCGCGCGTCGGCCAGGTGCGGCACGACATCGCGCGCATCAAGACGATCCTCAGCCAGAAGCGCAAGGCTTCGTAGGGGAGATTGGGACGATGCCGAGGCGAACACTGCAGGGGACGGTGGTTTCGGACGCAGCGCAGAAGACCGTTGTGGTGCTGGTTCAGCGCCGTGTCCGGCACCCGGTCTACAAGAAGTTCATCACGCGGTCGAAGAAGTACATGGCGCATGACGAGGCGAACGCCGCGAAGAAGGGCGACGTGGTGCGGATCCGCGAATGCCGGCCGATCTCCAGGCGCAAGACCTGGGAGGTCATTGCCGAGGAGGCGCCGGCCGTCAAGGAGCAGGCGACATGATTCAGATGCAGACCAATCTGGACGTCGCCGACAATTCCGGCGCACGGCGCGTCCAGTGCATCAAGGTGCTCGGCGGCGCCAAGCGCAAGACCGCGGGCGTCGGCGATGTCATCGTCGTGTCGGTGAAGGAGGCGATCCCGCGCGGCCGCGTCAAGAAGGGCGACGTGCTGCACGCCGTGATCGTGCGCACGGCGAAGGAGGTGCGCCGCCAGGACGGCTCGTCGATCCGCTTCGACCGCAACGCGGCGGTGCTGATCAACAAGCAGGGCGAGCCGATCGGCACGCGAATCTTCGGCCCGGTCACGCGTGAGCTGCGGGCCAAGAAGTTCATGAAGATCATCTCGCTGGCCCCCGAGGTCCTGTGAGGCCGGGGGGTGGCGAAAGCGCAGTCGGGTGCAGCGATGGCAGTGAAGTACAAGATCAGGAAAGGCGACCGCGTGGTCGTGCTGACCGGCAAGGACAAGGGCAAGACGGGCGACGTCATCCGCGTGCTGCCCGCCGAGGCGCGCGTCATCGTGCAGGGCGTCAACGTCGTGCGCCGGCATACGCGTCCCGGGCGCGACAGCGCGGGCGGCATCGTCGAGAAGGAGGCGCCGGTGCACATCTCGAACGTTGCCCATGTCGATCCCAAGGACGGCAAGCCGACGCGCGTCGGCTTCAGGTTCATCGAGACCAAGGGCAAGGGTGCGAAGCCGCAGAAGGTGCGGTTCGCCAAGCGTTCCGGCGAAACGATCGACGGTTGAGCGGGGAATTTGCGCAATGACGTCACGGTTGCACGAACATTACGAAACAACGATCAGACCCGAGCTGATCTCCGAGTTCGGATACAAGAACGTGATGGAGGCGCCGCGCCTCGAGAAGATCGTTGTGAACATGGGAATGGGCGAAGCCGTCGCTGACTCGAAGAAGATCAACAGCGCGGTCCAGGACCTGTCGGCGATTACCGGCCAAAAGCCCGTGGTGACCCGTGCCAAGAAGTCGATCGCCGCCTTCAAGCTGCGCGAAGGCATGCCGATCGGCGCGAAGGTGACGTTGCGCCGCGAGCGCATGTACGAGTTCCTGGACCGGCTGGTCACGATTGCATTGCCGCGGGTCCGTGATTTTCGGGGGATTCCGTCTGACAGCTTCGACGGCAAGGGCAACTTCGCCATGGGGCTCAAGGAGCAGATCGTCTTTCCCGAGATCGACTACGACAAGGTCGATGCTATCCGCGGCCTGGACATCGTCATCGTGACGACGGCCCGGACGGATGACGAGGCTAGGGCCCTGCTGAAGGGCTTCGACGTGCCCTTTATGAACTGAGCGGGCGGATGGAGTACTGATATGGCTAAGACAAGCGCCATCGAGAAAAACCGGCGGCGGACACGTCTCGCCCAGCGCTACGCGGCGAAGCGCGCCCGGCTGAAGGCGATCGTCAACGACCGGTCGTTGCCGGCCGAGGAGCGATTCGCGGCGCAGCTGAAGCTGGCCGAGATGCCGCGCAACAGCTCCGCGGTGCGGGTTCGAAATCGCTGCGAGATATCGGGCCGCCCGCGCGGAGTCTATCGCAAGTTCAAGCTCTCGCGCATCGCGCTTCGAGAGCTTGGCTCCGCCGGGAAGATCCCGGGCATGGTCAAGTCGAGCTGGTAAGGAGGTCGCGGGCGATGACGATGACGGACCCCCTTGGTGACATGCTGACCCGCATTCGCAACGGGCAGCGTGCCGGCAAGACGACGATTACGGTTCCCGCGTCGCGGTTGCGCAGCAACGTGCTCGACGTGCTGCAGCGCGAGGGCTACATCCGCGGCTACAGTCTGGCCGAGCTTCGCACCGGTATCTCGGAGTTGACCGTGGAGCTCAAATACGCCGAGGGTGAGCCGGTGATCCGCGAGATCAACCGCATCTCGAAGCCGGGCCGCCGCGTCTATTCGAGCATCAGGAAGCTTCAGCCGGTGTACAACGGCCTCGGCATCGCGATCCTGTCGACGCCCCGTGGCGTGATGTCGGACGCCGAGGCGCGGGCCGCCAATGTCGGCGGCGAAGTTATTTGCCGGGTGTTCTAGGAGAAGACGATGTCGCGAGTTGGCAAGCACCCCGTTGAGATCCCCGGCGGCGTCGAGGTGGCGATCGCCGACAACGTGCTGACCGCCAAAGGCAGCAAGGGAACGCTATCGGTGCCGCTCAACGAGGCGGTGACGGTGACGCAGGAAGATGGCAGAATCGTCGTCGCGCCGCGCGACGACAGCCAGCGCTCGCGGACCATGTGGGGAACCGTGCGCAGCCTGATCAACAATGCGGTAATCGGTGCGTCCCAGGGATTTTCCGTCCGCATGGAGATCAACGGCGTCGGCTATCGCGCCGCCGTGCAGGGCAAGACGCTGAACCTGCAGCTGGGTTACAGCCACGACATCAACTACCCGATCCCTGACGGCATCTCCATCACATGCGAGCGCCCGACGGCGATCGAGGTGTCCGGGGCCGACAAGCGTCAGGTCGGCCAGGTCGCCAGCGAAATTCGCGCCTATCGCCCGCCCGAGCCTTACAAGGGCAAGGGCATCAAGTACGAGGGTGAATATATCGCGCGCAAGGAAGGCAAGAAGAAGTAGGTGCCACGGCGATGTTGAACGCGAAACGACTTTTCGAGCGCCGGAGGCGGCGTTCCAGGTATCAGCTGCGCAAGCTCGGCAAGGGTCGGCCGCGGCTGTCGGTATTTCGCTCGAGCATGCACATCTATGCCCAGGTCATCGATGATGCCCAGGGCAGGACACTGGCCGCCGCGTCGTCGGTCGAGAAGGACCTGCGCGGCAAACTGAAGACCGGCGCGAACACCGATGCGGCGGCGCAGGTCGGCAAGTTGATCGCCGAGCGCGCGCAGAAGGCCGGTGTGTCCGAGGTGGTGTTCGACCGTGGTGGCTATGCCTATCACGGCCGCGTGGAGGCCTTGGCCAACGCGGCACGTGAAGCAGGATTGAGTTTTTAGCGAGGGCCGGAACGCATGGCACGATCACCGAGGGAAGACCGCGCGCCGCGCGAGGAATCCGAGTTCATCGAGAAGCTCGTCGGCATCAACCGCGTCGCCAAGGTTGTCAAAGGCGGCCGGCGCTTCGGGTTTGCCGCGATCATGGTGGTTGGAGACGGCAAGGGCCGCGTCGGCTACGGAGCCGGCAAGGCGCGCGAGGTGCCCGAGGCCATTCGCAAGGCAACCGAGAATGCGCGCAAAGCCATGGTTCGCATCCCGCTGCGCGAGGGTCGGACGCTGCATCACGATGTCGAAGGTCGGTACGGCGCGGGCCGCGTCGTTCTGCGGAACGCGCCCCCGGGCACCGGCATCATCGCTGGCGGCCCGATCCGCGCCGTGTTCGAGGCGCTCGGCGTGCAGGACGTCGTCGCCAAATCGGTCGGCACGTCCAACCCGCACAACATGATCAAGGCGGCCTTCGCGGCGCTCGGCGACTGCATGTCGCCGCGCGCCGTGGCTGCCAAACGGGGCAAGAAGGTCAGCGAGATCGTCGGCCGCCGCGCCGGCGACGCGGCGGCGAGGGAATAACGAAATGGCTGAAGCGAAGAAGAAGACGCTCAGGGTGACGCAGACCGGTAGTCCGATCCGCCGTCCGAGCGACCAGCGCGCGACGCTTGTCGGTCTCGGACTCAACAAGATGCACCGCACCCGGGAACTCGAGGACACGCCGGCGGTTCGCGGCATGATCGACAAGGTCAAACATCTGGTGCGCGTCGAGGATTCCGGCTGAGGGCGCTGCACGTCCAGCCCGACACTGAAGGGACTCGGTCTATGAAACTAAACGAACTTTCCGACAACCCGGGAGCGCGCGCGTCCCCGACCCGTGTCGGTCGCGGCATCGGGTCCGGCAAGGGCAAGACGGGCGGACGCGGCGTCAAGGGCCAGAAATCCCGCAGTGGCGCCAACATCAAGGGCTTCGAGGGCGGGCAAATGCCGGTCTACCGCCGGCTCCCGAAGCGCGGTTTCAGGAACCTGTTCGCGAAGAGTTTCGTCGTCGTCAATCTCGGCCGACTGCAACAGGCGATCGATGCCAAGCGCATCGATCCGAAGAAACCGGTCGACGCGGCCGCCCTCGCCGGGGCCGGCCTCGTCGGTCGGCGTATCGGTGACGGCGTGCGTCTTCTTGCAAAGGGAGAGCTGAAGACCAAAGTAACGATTGAGGTTGCGGGAGCCTCCCGATCGGCCGTTGCCGCGGTCGAAGCGGCGGGAGGGCAGGTTGTGCTGCCGGAACGCGTGGTCGATCCGAAACGGAAAGTCGGCAAGAAGGCCGAACGCAAGGCGAAGGCCCGCCTGAAGCGGGACCCGGGTGCAGCCGCCTCGGAAGCGCCGCCGGGCGACAACTAAGGACGAGGGCCGGAGCGATCCGGCAAGGATCTGCATCATGGCATCTGCCGCTGAACAGCTAGCCGCCAACTTCAACTTCGGCGCCTTCAGCAAGGCAACGGAGCTGAAAAAGCGCCTCTGGTTCACGCTCGGCGCGCTCGTCATCTACCGACTCGGAACCTACATCCCGCTTCCCGGCATCGATCCTGCCGCGCTCGACGACGTGTTTTCACGCCAGCAGGGCGGCATCATCGGCATGTTCGATATGTTCGCGGGCGGCGCCCTCAGCCGCATGACGATCTTTGCCCTGAACGTCATGCCCTATATCTCGGCGTCGATCATCATGCAGCTGATGACGGCGGTCGTGCCGACCCTCGAGGAGCTGAAGAAGGAAGGCGAGACCGGACGCAAGAAGATCAACCAGTACACCCGCTATCTGACGGTCGTGCTGGCCGCCTTTCAGGGTTACGGCATTGCCATCGGGCTGGAGCGAAGCACGAGTTCCGTCGGCTCCGTCGTCGTCAATCCCGGGTTGTTCTTCGAAGCGACGACGGTGATCACCATCGTCGGCGGCACGATGTTCCTGATGTGGCTGGGCGAACAGATCACCCAGCGCGGCGTCGGCAACGGCATCTCACTGATCATTTTCGCCGGCATCGTCGCCAACCTGCCGGTGGCGCTGGCGACGACGTTCGAACTCGGCAAGACCGGAGCGCTGCCGACAGCGCTGATTCTGTTCCTGCTCGTGATGGCGGTCGCCGTGATCGCCTTCATCGTCTTCATGGAGCGTGCTCAGCGCCGCGTCCTCGTGCAATATCCCAAACGACAGGTCGGCAACCGGATGTTCGGGGGCGAGTCCTCGCATCTGCCGTTGAAGCTGAACACGTCTGGCGTCATTCCTCCGATTTTCGCGAGCTCGCTGCTTCTGCTGCCAGCGACGTTCGCCGGCTTTGCCAGCGGCCAGGGCCCCGAATGGCTGACCAGCATCACCGCCTTCCTCGGACAGGGGCAACCCGGGTTCCTGCTGATCTACGTCGCCTTGATCGTGTTCTTTGCGTTCTTCTATACCGCAATCGTCTTCAATCCCGCGGACACGGCCGACAACCTGAAGAAATACGGCGGCTTCATACCCGGGATCCGCCCCGGCAAGAACACGGCCGAATATCTCGACTACGTCCTGACGCGTCTGACACTCGTGGGCGCCGCCTATCTCGCCGCCGTCTGCATCATGCCGGAGATCTTGCGCACGCAATACGCCGTCCCGTTCTATTTCGGCGGCACCAGCCTGCTGATCGTCGTCAGCGTTACCATGGACACGGTCGGCCAGATCCACGCCCACATGCTCGCACACCAGTATGAAGGGCTGATCAAGAAGACCAAGCTCCGCGGGAGGCGAGGGTGAACATCATCCTCCTAGGCCCACCCGGTGCCGGCAAGGGTACGCAGGCGGAGCGGCTTCAGAAATCGCGCGGCATGAAGCAGCTCTCGACCGGAGATATGCTGCGTGAAGAGATCTCGACGGGCAGCGAGCTCGGCCTGCAGGCAAAGCGATACATGGACGCGGGGAAGCTTGTTCCCGACGATTTGGTCGTCCGTATCATCTCCGAGCGGTTGGGCCGCGGCGACCTGGAGAACGGCTTCATTCTCGACGGCTTTCCGCGCACGACCGAGCAGGCCCGCACCCTGGACAGTATCCTTGCGGACAAGGGCATACGGCTCGACGGCGTCGTTGCCATGCGGGTCGACGACGATCTGCTGACCGAGCGGATTACCGGGCGGTTCTCGTGCGCCAAATGCGGTGCCGGCTATCACGACGTGCACAAGCCGCCGCGCAAGCCGGGCGTCTGCGACGAATGCGGGTCGACCGAGTTCAGTCGGCGCGCGGACGACAACGAAGAGACCGTGCGCCAGCGGTTGTCCGAATATCACGGCCAGACCGAACCGATCATCGCGTACTATGCCGAAAAGGGCCTGGTTCGCGAGGTCGACGGCATGGCGCCGATCGACGATGTGACGCGCGATATCGAGGGGATTCTGGCGTGCGTACAGTGATTGACACGGGCTCGTATCCCCCTATAATCCGCGCGCCCGGACCGGCGACGGTCCGGGGGTTGGGTATGCCCGGGTGCCGGGAGCCGTCGCCGCTGGATGACGGCAATTCTAGAGACATCGAGGAGCAGTCAGCGTGGCACGCATTGCAGGCGTGAACATCCCGACGCAAAAGCGCGTGGAAGTCGCCCTTACTTACATACATGGAATCGGCCGCACCACCGCCCGGGACATCTGTCAAAAGAGCGGAGTACCGTTGGAACGCCGGGTCAGCGACCTGACGGAGCAGGAGACGGCGCAGATCCGCGAGCTGATCGATCGGGACTATACGGTCGAAGGCGACCTCAGGCGCGAAGTGGCCATGAACATCAAACGGCTGCTCGACCTCGGCTGTTACCGCGGGTTGAGGCATCGCAAGGGATTGCCCGTTCGCGGCCAGCGGACCCACACCAACGCCCGCACCCGCAAGGGGCCGGCCCGGCCAATCGCCGGCAAGAAGAAGGCATAGCTTACGATGGCGAAACAGACGACTGCGCGTCCGCGCCGGCGCGAACGCAAGAACATCACGTCGGGCGTGGCGCATGTGAACGCCACCTTCAATAACACGATGATCACGATCGCCGATGCGCAGGGCAACGCGATCTCGTGGTCGTCGGCCGGGAGCCAGGGTTTCAAGGGTAGCCGAAAATCGACGCCCTATGCGGCGCAGATGGCGGCGGAAGATGCCGGCCGCAAGGCCATGGAGCATGGCATGAAGACGCTCGAGGTGGAGGTGAAGGGACCTGGCTCGGGACGCGAGTCCGCGTTGCGCGCCTTGCAGTCGATCGGTTTCACGATTACGGCCATTCGCGACGTGACCCCGATCCCGCACAATGGCTGCCGCCCGCCGAAGCGTCGCCGGGTCTGACGCCGGGAGTCTGGTCCACGGCGTCCTCCGCAGGGGCCGGAATGGAACGAAAGTCGGCGAGCCGGGGCTCCGCCCGCGGTGACGCCAATGCATTAGCCGAGAGGTCATTACTGTGATTCAGAAGAATTGGCAAACGCTGATCAAGCCGAGCAAGCTGCATATCGGGGCCGGTGCCGACGCTGCCAGGGTGGCGACCGTCGTCGCCGAGCCGCTCGAGCGCGGTTTCGGCCTGACGCTGGGCAATGCGCTGCGCCGTGTTCTGCTGTCCTCGCTGCAGGGTGCGGCGATCACGTCGATCCAGATCGACGGCGTGCTGCACGAATTCTCGTCGATCGCCGGGGTACGTGAGGATGTCACGGACATCGTGCTCAACCTGAAATCGCTCGGGCTGCGGATGCACGGTGAGGGACCCAAGCGGATGAGCCTGTCCGCGCAGGGACCGGGAGAGGTGACGGCGAGCCAGATCGAGGCCGGCCACGATATCGAGATCATGGATCCGGATCTCGTCATCTGCACGCTCGACGAGGACGCGAAGCTGTCGATGGAGATGACGGTCGAGACCGGCAAGGGTTACGTGCCGGCGACGCAGAATCGGCCCGAGGATGCACCGATCGGCATGATTCCGATCGACGCGCTCTACAGCCCGATCCGCAATGTCTCCTACAAGGTGGAAAACACCCGTGTCGGACAGGTGACCGACTACGACAAGCTGTCGATGACGATCGAGACCGACGGCTCGGTTACGCCGGAGGACGCCGTGGCGCTTGCGGCGCGGATCCTGCAGGATCAGCTGCAGCTGTTCATCAATTTCGAAGAGCCGCAGGCACAGGTCGCCGAGGAACGTCCCTCCGAGCTGCCCTTCAACAAGAACCTGCTGCGCAAGGTGGACGAGCTGGAGCTCTCGGTGCGCTCGGCGAACTGCTTGAAGAACGACAACATCGTCTATATCGGCGATCTGGTGCAGAAGACCGAGCAGGAGATGTTGCGGACGCCGAACTTCGGCCGGAAGTCGCTGAACGAAATCAAGGAGGTGCTGGCCCAGATGGGGTTGCACCTCGGCATGGAAATCCCGAGCTGGCCGCCGGAGAACATCGAGGAGATGGCGCGCCGGCTGGACGAGCCGTACTGACGCGGCGGCGGATCGAGCGAGGATCGAAGAGGGAGTCGTCGCCATGCGGCACGGAATCAGCGGACGTAAGCTCAATCGGACCAGCCAGCACCGTCGTGCGATGTTCGCCAACATGGCGAATGCGTTGATCAAGCACGAGCAGATCACGACCACGCTGCCCAAGGCCAAGGAGTTGCGTCCCGTGGTCGAGAAACTCGTGACGCTCGGCAAGCGGGGGAGCCTGCACGCGCGCCGACAGGCGTTCGCTGTGCTTCGCGACAACGCCATGGTGAGCAAGCTTTTCGACACGCTTGCCGAACGGTACGCCGAGCGGCCCGGCGGCTATACCCGTGTCCTCAAGGCGGGCCATCGTTATGGCGATGCCGCGGCGATGGCGGTGATCGAGTTCGTAGAGCGCGATCCGGAGGCGAAAGGCCAGGACTCGGGCCCGACGCAGGAGATGGCGGTCGCCGCGGAAGACGAGGCCTGAAGCCCGCGTTTGACGGCAATTAGAACGATGCGTTTCCGGGGCGGCCGCATGGCCGCCCTGTCGCTTGTTGTGCGACCATCCGCAAGGCCTTGTGGCGGGCGCGTTCGCTGCCTACCTTGACCCCATGCAGTCTATGGCGGGGTCAATCGGTCGCGTCGTGGGTGCGCTGCTGGCGATCGTCGCGGCGCTGCTTACGCCTGCAGCGGCTGCGGAGCGGGAGGTACCGGCAAGTCGTCAGCAGGTCACGCTCTCGTTCGCGCCGGTCGTGCGGCAGGCGGCGCCGGCGGTCGTCAACATCTATACACGCAAGACCATTGAACAGCGGCCGTTCTCGCCGCTCTTCGACGACCCCTTCTTCAAGCGCTTTTTCGGCGAGGATTTCCCGTTCGGCGGTGCGCCGCGCGAAAGGATCCAGAATTCGCTCGGCTCCGGGGTGCTCGTGCGCGCGGACGGCATCGTCGTCACCAACAACCACGTCATCGAAGGCGCCGACGAGATCACCGTGGTGCTCTATGATCGCCGCGAATTCGAGGCGGAGATCGTGCTCGCCGACAAACGAACCGACCTCGCCGTACTTCGTATCGACCCCGAGGGCGAGCTGCTCCCCAGCATCGACTTCGGCGATTCGGATGCGCTCGAGGTCGGCGATCTCGTGCTTGCGATCGGCAACCCGTTCGGCGTCGGCCAGACGGTGACGAGCGGCATCATTTCGGCGCTCGCACGCACGCGCGTCGGCGTCGCCGACTATCGCTCTTTCATCCAGACCGACGCGGCGATCAATCCCGGCAATTCCGGGGGCGCTCTCGTCAGCATGGACGGGCGCCTCGTCGGCATCAATACCGCCATCTTCTCGAAAAGCGGCGGCTCGATGGGCATTGGATTCGCGGTCCCCAGCAACATGGTACGGGCGATCGTCGATTCGGCGATCGAGGGACGGCCGCTGGTCCGGCCGTGGATCGGTTTCGACGGCCGGGCCGTGACGGCGGAACTCGCCTCTGCCCTCGGCATGCGTCGTCCGGTGGGCGTGATCGTCGAAAAGGTCCATGAAGACAGTCCGGCCGACAAGGTGGGGCTGCGCGTCGGCGACGTTGTCGTGGCGGTGAACGGTTACGACGTCGAGGACGAGCAGGCCTTGCGGTTTCGACTGGCGACGCGACGTATCGGTGAAGAAGTCACGCTCAGCGTGTGGCGCAACGGGCGCGAACGTGCCGTCACGATGCGCTTGATCGCGCCGCCCGAGGTCCCGCCGCGCAACGTGACGCTGCTCGAGGGCCGCCATCCCCTGCATGGTGCGCGCATCGCCAATCTCTCACCGGCGCTGGTCGAGGAACTCGGGCTGCAGGGCCAACCGCGCGGCGTGATCGTGCTCGCGGTTGCCCGACGGTCCCCCGCAGCTCAGCTCGGGCTGCAACCCGGGGACATTCTCGTCCAGATAAACGAGCGCCGAATCCGGCTGGTACGCGATGTCACCGCGACTGTGGCGGCGAGGGCCGAGGCCTGGGAGATCGCGATCGAGCGCGATAATCGCATTCTCAAGGTCAGGGTGCGATGAGCGCGCACGGAAGGCAGGAGGGTCTGTTCGAACGGTCCGCGCCGAGGCCGCTGGCGGACCGGTTGCGGCCGACCCGTCTCGATGACGTCATTGGCCAGGACCATCTTCTGGGCGACGGCGGGCCGATCCGCCGGATGGTCGATTCCGGTCGGCTCGCTTCGATGATTCTCTGGGGACCCCCCGGCTGCGGCAAGACGACGATCGCTCGCCTGCTGGCGGATGTCACCGATCTGGAATTCGAACCGCTCTCGGCGGTTTTCTCGGGCGTCGCCGATTTGCGCAAGGTGTTCGAACGGGCGCGCGAACGGCGCACTGCCGGCCGGGGCACGCTGCTCTTCATCGATGAGATCCACCGCTTCAACCGCGCCCAGCAGGACGGCTTTCTGCCCTATGTCGAGGATGGCACCGTAATACTGGTCGGCGCGACAACGGAAAATCCGAGTTTCGAGCTCAACGCGGCGTTGCTTTCGCGCTGCCAGGTCATGGTGCTCAACCGCCTCGACGACGTGGTGCTTGAATCGCTTCTGCAGCGTGCGGAAGCAGCGGACGGCCGTGAGCTCCAGCTGGATGCCGATGCCCGGCGCGCCCTGCGGGCGATGGCGGACGGCGATGGCAGGTTCGTGCTCAACCTTGCCGAGGAACTGTTCGCCCTGGACACGGATGAGCGGCTCGACACCAACGCGCTGGCGCGGGCGGTGCAGAAGCGGGCGCCGCTCTATGACAAGAGCCAGGAGGGGCATTACAACCTGATCAGTGCGCTGCACAAGTCGCTGCGCGGCTCCGACGCCGACGCTGCGCTCTACTGGCTCGCCCGCATGCTGGCGGGGGGAGAGGATCCCCGCTATATCGCGCGTCGCCTTGCGCGCTTCGCCTACGAGGATGTCGGGCTCGCCGATCCGCAGGCCGCGGTGCAGGCGCTGGCCGCCTGGGACTGCTACGAGCGCGTCGGCTCGCCCGAGGGTGAACTGGCGCTCGCCCAGGCGGTGATCTATCTGGCCACCGCGCCCAAGTCGAACGCCGCTTACGTGGCGTTCGGCCAGGCCATGCGGACCGCCCGCGAAACCGGTTCGCTCATGCCCCCCAAGCACATTTTGAACGCCCCGACGACGCTCATGAAGGAACTCGGCTACGCGCAAGGGTATGAGTACGACCATGACACGCCCGAGGGGTTTTCGGGCCAAAACTACTTCCCCGATGGCGTCGAGCGGGTCCGCTTCTATCGGCCCGCCGAGCGCGGGTTCGAGCGGGACATCGCCAAGCGGCTGCAATACTGGCAGCGATTGCGGGATAGCCGGACCACGGGTTCGGATTAGCCCTCGATCTCGGCCTGCGCGATCCGGGAACCGAACTTCGTGCGGGAATAAAATCCGCGGCGGCGCTGTATACGCTCGCGGTTTCCGATTTTTCTCAAGGGAGAGGGAGAGATTTCCATGAATCGACTGCTCATCGCGATGGTCCTCGTACTGGGTTTCGCGAACCCGGCATTCGCCGCTCACTGCCCCAAGGACGTGCAGCTGATCGATGCGGCGCTGGCCAGCAACCCGAACGGCGACGCCAAGGCGTTGCGTGACCAGGGTGCCCAGCTTCATGCGGACGGCAAGCACAAGGAGTCGCTTGACGCCCTGCACGAGGCGATGAAGATCCTCGGTATCGAGCACTGATATCCTGACCACCGCGCCCGGCGCGGTCAGTGCTCTGCGGAGCGAGCCCCGTCACCCCCCGATGGGGCTCGTTCTTGTTGTGCGCCGAGGTATGGACGCGCCACGTCGATGCCACATTCATGCGCAGAATAGGCTGACGAATCTCCGGCGGATCGTTTGCTGTTCCAGCCGAGAGAGAGGATCATACCGCATACGAAAGGGGAATCCGGCGTGTTTTCGCGTCGCAGGGGGTTGGGCCGCTGGGGCGGCAAGAATCTGGCGATCAGCCTGCTTGGCTTGCTGGTCGTGTTCCTGTGCACGCTGGGGTACTTCGCCTACACCTTGCCGCTGCCCGACCGATTTGCGGAGCCCGCCGACCGCGCTTCGATGCTGCTGCGGACCGAGGGCGGCGAGGTTTTCGCCAGCCGCGGCAAATTCCGCGGCGAAACGCTGTCGGCGGAAGACCTTCCCAAACATCTCGTCGACGCCGTCATTTCGGCCGAAGACCGGCGATTCTACGAACATGGGGGCATCGATCTGCGCGGCATCGCCCGCGCCCTGACCGTCAACGTCTCCGCCGGCGAAGTCCGCCAGGGCGGGAGCACCATCACGCAGCAATTGGCGAAGCTCAGCTTCCTCGAGCCGGACCGCACGATCAAGCGGAAGATCCAGGACATGATGCTCGCCCTATGGCTCGAGAACCGCCTCGGCAAGGACGAGATTCTCGCCCGCTACCTGAACCAGGTCTATTTCGGGGCCGGCGCCTGGGGTGTCGAAGCTGCCGCCTGGCGTTACTTCAAGAAATCGGCGCGCGCGCTCAAGCTCAGCGAATCGGCCATGCTGGCCGGACTGATCCAGGCGCCGTCCTACTATTCGCCGGTCCGCAACCTCGAAGTCGCCCAGGAGCGGGCCGCCCGAATCATCGCGATCATGCTCGAGGAGGGATACATCACCGAGGAGATGGCGGCCGCGGCCCTCGAGAATCCGGCAATTCTCGCGATTGCCCCGGATGCACACCCCGGATGGAACTATTTCGCCGACTGGGCCGACGAGCGGTCGCGCGAGTTGATCGGCCCGATGACCGCTGATCTGGTCGTAACGACGACGCTCGACCCGACGATCCAGGGCGAGGCCGAGCGCACCGTAGCGCGCTGGTCGACCATGCTCGGCGACGTCGAGGATTCGCCCCAGGTCGCCTTGGTGGCGATGGCGCTCGATGGTGCCGTGCTCGCCATGGTCGGCGGCCGCGATTACGGCGAGAGCCAGTTCAACCGGGTAACGCAGGCCTACCGACAGCCCGGTTCCGCCTTCAAGCTTTTCGTCTATCTGGCCGCGCTCGATGCGGGCTTCCGACCGGACAGTCTGGCCGTGGACGAACCGGTGGAGGTCGACGGATGGCAGCCGCAGAACTACACCGAGACCTATCGTGGCCAGGTCACCCTCAGGACGGCCTTTGCCGAGTCGATCAACACCGTTGCCGTCAAGCTGACGGAACATGTCGGACGCGAGAAGGTCATTGGCGTCGCCCGCGTGCTCGGCATCACCTCGGATTTGCGGCCGCATCCCAGCATCGCGCTCGGCAGCTTCGAGGTAACGCTGCTCGAGCTGACGGGTGCCTACGCGGCCATCGCTGCGGATGCCAAACGGGTCGAGCCATATGCCATCCGTGAAATACGCGGTCGCGGGCGCACGCTCTACGAACATCGCATTCCCGCGGCCAACCGCCGCGGCGTGCTGCCGTGGAAGCGCGATGCGATGGTCGACATGCTGATGGCGACGATTCAGGCGGGCACCGGGCGTGCCGCCGCGTTCGGCCGGCCGGCGGCCGGCAAGACGGGTACCAGCGAGGACAACCGCGATGGCTGGTTCATTGGTTTCACCGGGGATCTCGTCGTCGGGGTCTGGGTCGGACGCGACGACAACCAGCCGGTCGAGGGACTTCACGGCGGCGGGCTGCCAGCCCGGATCTGGCGCGATTTCATGACGGCCGTCTACCAGACGACGCCGGCGACCGCCGCCGCCGTCGCCACGGGCGGCACGACGCCCGGCCTGGCGCAGCCGCAAGGCGGACAGAAGCCGCTCTCGCTTCAGGACATCAGCGACGTCATTCGCCGCCTGTTCGACTGACGATTCGGACTAGATGCTGACCTGGTTGCGGCCACCCTGCTTGGCGCGATACAGCGCCTCGTCTGCGGCCTTGATCACCATGTCCGGGTTCGGCGACTTGTCGCTGCGTTCGGCTACGCCGATGCTGATCGTCACCGAGACCTTCTTGCCCGATTTCGCCATCCGGCCGGGGTTCTTGGGCTTCTTGCGCGGCCGGTTCTTGCCGCGGACGACGAACCCGGACTCCTGAATACTGGCCCGCAGGGCGTCGAGATGGGGAATCGCATCCTCGCGGTTCTTGCCGGGGAAGACGACCGTGAATTCCTCACCGCCGAAGCGGAAAGGTTTGCCGCCGCCGCTGATCCTGTACATTCGGCTGGCGACCATGCGCAGCACCTGGTCGCCGACGTCATGTCCGTAGGTATCGTTGAATTTCTTGAAGTGATCGACGTCCAGCATGGCGATGGCGTACTGATTGCCGAGCTTCATCGTTTCCATCGTCAGCGCGCGACGCCCAGGCAGTCCGGTCAGCTCGTCGACGAAGGCGAGGCGGTAGCCGTCCTGGATCGCGGCGACAACGAGAATCAGCGCGGCCGCCGTCAGGAAGACCGAGGTCGCCTGCGAGTTGCCGATGAAATGCAGTGCGATGCCGCCGGCTAACAGGGCGCCCAGGGCGCCGCTCTCGAGCGGCGGGTTGTTCAACAGTACGAGGCGGGCGACGAAGAATGCCGCCGCTGCCAGGAATGCGGCGAGTGCCGGGTCCGGCAGCGACGTCAGCGACGACCACTCCGCGGGCAGGATGCCAGTGGTCAGGATCTTGGTCACGACCATGCCGATATTCTGCGCGATGTCCGGCGGCAACCAGTGATGCACGCGCGGGATCGCAACGACCGCGGCGGCCAGAGCGAGGATCGCGAGCGCGCGCAGGATGCCGTGGCGGGTCAGCAGACCACGCTCGCGCAGCAGCGACAGGGCGACGAAGGAGAGCGGGTAGAGCAGGGCGAAGGCGAGCACGCCGAATTCCTCCGCCGAGCCCGGTCGGGGAGCGCGTCCCGGACCGGTGAGCAGCCAGTGACCGATAGCCACGGCGGCCAGCGAGAAGACGAGCCGGCTGCGGTTGAATCGCCAGCCGATGACGGCGCCGACCAGGGCAAGCGCATAGGGCAGGTAGGGCATGAGCGACCGGATCACTTCCGGCGTATGCGCGGCGTAGCGGGTGCTCGCCCAGGCCACGGCGAGCAGAATCATCGGCCAGAATACGGCCATCGGCAGGCGTATGGCGGTACGGCCGATAGTATCTGCGGTGATCGCTGTCATGCCTTCCTTATCGGCGTCGTTCTGTTCGTGCTTGGACCCTGAAGCGGCAGCATAAACCGCAAATCGTTTACGAGCCGTGAAGGGTGGCGGTGTGTGCACGTGCCGTCCGCCGGCGGTGGTCACCCGGCCGCTTCGCCGCTCCCGTCGCCATTAACGTTGCGCGATGCGGGCGAGATGCGACGGAGTCGAAGAGAGGAGCCTGCGGCGTCTCGCAGGAATGCGGCGGTAACCCGACCGGTTCGCTTCAGGCTGTCGTCGGCCGGCCGTAGTCGATGACCTCCGAGACCGCCGTGCCGGGTGGCAGCCCACCATAGGCGGGGGCCGCATGGTCCGCGGTCAGTCGCGATGCGCAATAGGCATCGGCCAGCGCGGGCGGCGCGTGACGAAGCATGAGCGACCCGGCGAGCGCGAGAGCTATACGGCCCGTTGCTTCGCGCGCCCGTCTCTCGAGTGCCGCGCGGTCGGCCAGCAACCCGTCCAGGGATGTCACGAAGGCATCGTAACGTCGGTCCGATCCGCTGGACGCCGCGAGTTCCGCGCGCACCGCCTCGAGCGATGCCGGATCCTTGTCCATCGCCCGCAGCGTATCGAGGCAGATCACGTTGCCCGACCCCTCCCATACGCCATTGACCGGCGCTTCCCTGTACAGGCGAGCGACAACGGACTCCTCGACATAGCCGTTGCCGCCGTGGCACTCGAGCGCCTCGCTGACGGCGGCCGGCGCACGCTTGCAGATCAAGTACTTTGTCACCGCCGTCGCGAGGCGGGCGAAAGCGGCCTCGCCCGAATCGCCGCGCGCTCCCCGATCGAAGGCGCCGCCGAGGCGCATGACCAGCATCGTTGCGGCCGTCGAATCGAGAACGAGATCGGCGAGCACACCCTGCATTACGGGTTGATCGATGAGGCGGCGCTGAAACGCCGAGCGGTGTGCCGCGTGATGGATGGCCAACGCGACCGCCTGGCGCATGATTGCCGCCGCCGAGACCGATGCGTCGAGCCGGGTATGCTGAACCATCTCCAGGATCGTCGCGACCCCGCGGCCCTCCTCGCCGACCATTTGCGCCCAGGTTTGATCGTATTCGATTTCCGTCGACGCGTTCGACCGGTTGCCGAGCTTGTCCTTGAGGCGCTGGATGAGGAACCGGTTGCGCGATCCGTCCGGGCGGAACCGCGGCACCAGGAAGCAGCTCAGACCGCCGGGCGCCTGGGCGAGCGTCAGGAAGGCGTCCGACATCGGTGCCGAGCAGAACCATTTGTGGCCGGTCAGCAGATACGCCTCGTCGGGCCCGCCCGCATCGATCGGCTCGGCACGGCTCGAATTGGCCCGCACGTCCGAGCCTCCCTGCTTCTCGGTCATCGCCATGCCCATCGTGCACCCGGCCTTTTCGCGGGCGGGCACGAATCGCTCGTCATATTCAGACGATGTGATCCGCGGCAGCCAGGTCGCTGCCAGCTCCGGCTGACGACGCAGCGCCGGTACGGCGGCGAATGTCATGGCGAGCGGACAGCAGACGCCGTTCTCGGCCTGGTTCATGATGAACGCCAGGGCGACGCGTGCGGCGTGGGCGCCGGGCCGCTCTTCGGTCCAGGCCAGCGAGTGCACGCCGGCCTTCATGCCGATCGACATCAGCTCGTGCCAAGCCGGATGGAACTCGACTTCGTCGATCCGGTTGCCGCAGCCATCGTGCGTTCGAAGCCGGGGCGGATTGGCATGCGCGAGGCGCGCCAGCTCCTGTGTTGCCGACGCCCCTGCGATCCCGCCCAGTCGGGACAGACGCTTGCGGGCCCAACCAGCGCCCTCGCGTGCGAGCGCGGCGACCAGGCAGCGATCGGTCAGGAAGGCGTCGTAATCGACGAGCGGCGGGACCTGGTTGAAGACCTCATGGGTATCGTGGGTTTTCGCCGAGCCGGTCATGGTGCGAGGCCTCCCCATGCGGTGCCTGGTCGTGGGAAGACGTCAATGTGACACACGCGGCCCGTCGGTCAAAGGCCGCGCCGAAACGCACACGCCGTCAGTCCAATGCAAATAATGGACGGCAAATCCGCCATGTGGAGCCTGCTCCGGGTGGCTCACGCATCTACGAATCAAGCATATCTTCTGAAGATCACAATAAAATGGGAAGAGAGGGAGTTAACAGAATTAGTAAACAATTATGGTTAATAGACGAAATGGGCATTATATTTGCACAATTTGATGTTCTTGGTGTTGATTCTGAATTTTTGCTATGATATTAACGGTTCATTAATGAATTCTTAAGCGTTTGTTAAGGTGCCGGAAGCGGCCGAGATTGGGGAGAGATCTGCCGGTGGCTGGACGAGGGAGAAGTCCGATTTATTCGGGTCAGGGGCATGCGGCGAGGAGCGCCGCGTGCTCCCAATCGGCATTGTTGCAGGGGTGGATGAC
Source organism: Alphaproteobacteria bacterium (assembly GCA_041584475.1). Lineage (GTDB taxonomy): Bacteria > Pseudomonadota > Alphaproteobacteria > UBA8366 > JADFVY01 > JBFHDX01. The sequence goes on along the minus strand of JBFHDX010000023.1, from coordinate 17,209 downwards.
AATGATGCTCAAGGGGATGCTCGGCGCGATCGGCGCGGTGTTGGCGATGGTTGCGTTTTCGGACAAGGGTGTCGGGGCGACCCCGGTGTCGGACGTGCGGCAGGAGATCCATTGTCTCGCCCTGAACATCTATTTCGAGGCGCGCAGCGAACCGCGTGCGGGCAAGCTGGCGGTCGGCCACGTCGTCATGAATCGCGTCGCCGACTCGCGGTATCCAGGGAAGATTTGCGACGTCGTCAAGCAGGGCGGCGAGGCACGCCGCCATAGGTGCCAGTTCTCTTGGTTCTGTGACGGACAGAGCGACAACCCGCGTAACAGCAAGGCCTGGCGGCAGAGCCTCGTCCTCGCCAGGGTGATCTACTGGGGCTACTCGCAGGATCCGACCAACGGGGCTCTGTGGTATCACGCCGACTATGTACGCCCGGTTTGGCGAAAGCGGCTCGCCCAGGGGCCGAAAATCGGGCGCCATCTGTTCTATGTCGCCGACAACGGGTCAACGCGCAGGAAATTGCGGCGAGAGGAGGTCGAACCGGCCGAATCGACACCGTCGCCCGAACGCGAGGTGGCGAACGACGAGGCTAACACCACCCCGGTCGCGGTGAGCGTGGACGCGGAGGCCACCTGATAGCGATCGGTCGCCGAATCCGGCACCGATATGATCAAGATCATGGTGTGTTCGGCGGTTTCGTGCTGTCATGCGCCAACAGTCCGGGAACGGAAGCGAATTCCCGCACGCGCTGCCGATCCCCGGAACTGTTGACGGAGGCACGAGCCATGCGTGAGCATTCTGGGCGCAAATCGACGCTGATCAGGACGTTGACCGTTGCGGCGCTGCCGCTGCTTCTGGTCGCCGGTTGTGCAACGCCGGAGAACGCCGCCACCAAGGCCGATATCGACGCTTTGCGGTCCGAGATAGGGCAATTGCGGTCCGAAATCGGCGCGGCGACGAGCAGATCCGAAACCGCCGCCCAACGCGCAGATCAAGCCGCGAGCGCTGCCCAAGCCGCCGCCGCCGAGGCCGCCGCGGCGAGCGAGAAGGCCGACCGGATCTATCGCCAGTCGTTGCGGAAATAGCGGCGAGCTGCATCACTGGGTGACGCGGACGGGAATTCCGCGCCGGGTCGCGACGGCCTTCTCCACGATCGGCCAGACGACGCGGCCGGCCTGATCGCCGGCGGCAGTGCGGATTAATTGCTCGAAGTCGGAAATCGGCTCGGCGGCGAACCGTCCCGTCGCCTCGAGCGAATCGCCCTGCGCCGGACTGGGGTGCACCTCGATAAAGAGCTCTCCGTCCAGCCAGCCGAATTTGATCGGTTGATCGACGACGGTCACTGGCGTGCCGACGCGGACCAGGTCGAAAAGGGTCTCGATGTCCTCGGGATAGAGCCGGATGCATCCGCTGCTCACGCGGCGGCCGATGCCGTAAGGCCGGTTGGTACCGTGTATGACATAGCTCGGCCATCCGAGATCGAGCGCGAATTTGCCGAGCGGATTGTCCGGTCCGGGCGGCACCGCCGCCGGCAGTTCCGGCCGTTCCGCCCGGATCGACTGTGGTGGAATCCAGGTCGGATCCTTGCGTTTGCGCACGATGCCGGTGGTGCCGATCGGTGTTTCGCGGCCGGCACGGCCGACGCCGATCGGAAGCGTCACGACCTCGTCCTTGTGCGGGTCGAAATAGTAGAGCCTGAGCTCGGGCAGGTTGATCACGATACCCTGTGGCGGCGCGGTCGGCAGCAGGTGCGCCGTCGGCAGCAGCAGCGTTCGGCCCGGTTCGGGCAGCCAGGGATCGATTCCCGGGTTGGCTGCAACCAGCTCGATGTAGCCGAGGTCGTACAGACGCGCGATCTCCAGCAACGTCTCCTGGCCGGTGATCCGGTGGTACGAGAGACGCCCGACCACGCCGTTCGCGGGTGGTGTCGCAGCGCATAGCGACGCGACCGCCATGACCGGCAGGGCGAAAACGAGAATGGCCACGACGCTCGGACGGCGTCTACAGGGCGTGCGGTGCGCCTGCGGCATCGAAGCAAACCCTCCAGTGTTCTCGCTCCCGGGCCGTCCGCGCGCTTTCGCCTGCCAGCGTGTGCCCGCTGCCATTGATTATAGACCAGTGCGGCGACTCTGCGAGCGCCGCGGGGATGGCGGCACTTCCCGGCCGAGATACTCTCGGGGGGTCACGTTGACCCACGTCAATGCGTCCGGCGCGCGGTCGATGCAACCTCTCTCGCGTAGCGCTATGGCAATCCGACATTTGGGGGAGCTTCGAGTTGTTGGAGAGCAACACCCGTCTGGAGACGATCCATGAGAGTCTGCTCGGTACGGCCGCGGGTCTACCGCGACGCTACCCGATCACGCTCGAGTTCGTCGGCGACCGGCTGCTGATCAGCGGTGAACTGCCGACGATCGCGGACAAGAAGCGTCTGCTTGCGCGGGCTGCGTGTATCGGCGACGTTGGCGGCCTCATCGATCGCCTCCGGGTACTGCCGGAGCAAACGATGGCCGACTTCAGCATCCGCGACGAACTGCTGAGGTTGCTGAAACGCGAGCCGGCCTTCTTCAACCACGTCTTAGGCGAGCGGATCGGCACGCGGACCGAGCCCGCGAGCCATCCGTGCCGCGCGCCCGGCCGCATCGAATACGCCGTGCAGGATGGTGTCGTGTTCCTCGATGGCGCGGTGCCGGGGCTCGGACACAAGCGCCTTGCGGGCGTGCTGGCATGGTGGGTGCCGGGGACCCGCGACGTGGTTAACCGTCTGCTGGTGTGCCCGCCCGAGGAAGACAGCGGCGATTTGATTGCGGATGCCGTGCGCCTGGTGCTGGAAAAGGACAGCCGGCTCGATTCAGCATGGATCTGCGTAGTCTACAGGCGCGGCGCGGTCGTTCTGCTCGGCCACGTCTCGACCGAAGCGGAAATGACGCGCGCGGAGCGCGATGCCTGGTGTGTTCTCGGGGTCGACACGGTCGTCAATCGCCTCAAGGTCAGAGTCTAGCGGAAATCCCGTATGTCGGGATCGGCGCCGGTGGCGCCGACGGCTGCCGCCTGTCCCGCTGCCCCTCCCGCCGATGGCTGACGTCAAGACGTTGCCGCGATGGAGAGACTTCCCTCCCTCTCGACGCGGTCGGGCGGGGTGGGGGTGGGGTTCGACATGCCGGCGGGGGAGACCCACGTCCGGATGAGCGGACGCCGCTCCGGGAGCGACTGCTGGAAAACCACCAGCTAAATCGCATCGATCGCCGGGGCGGCGACCTGCCGATTCGGTGAAACCTCGACCTCGCCGGTCCCGTCCTCGCGCCGCGCGACGTTGACGCCGGCGAGACCGAATTGGCCGAGGACCCATGCGTTGGTCTCCAGATGGCGGGTCACCGCCTCCACCGTGAACCGCGACGGCCCGTCGGCGAACGCGAGCGGGCCAAGCAGTTGGTCGCCGAGATGCTTGTCGAGCGCCGCACCCGAACCCAGATGGCGGAGCAGCGACTCGACTGCCTCTTCGGCGACCTGTTCCGACGCCTTGCCCCGCGCCCCCAGCGCCCCGAAACCGCAGGCAATATTCATGTACCGGGCGGTGAGGAACAGCCCGGCCCCGGCGCAGGCCGCACGCACGCGGACCGGCTCGATCGCCGTCCGGCATTGCAGCGCCGCGAGGAGCGCCGTCGCTCGGTCGCACATCCGTTGCGGGATGTGTGCGGGCAGGTTCGCGGCAACGGCGCGGCCGGTGACCTCGACGAGGTCGCCGCGCTCCGTCAGGCGGCACCGATCGAACCGCCTGGCAGGCCGTCCCCGAATGGTCGCCTCGATGCAGCCGCCGCCAACCGGGAACCAGCCCCAGTCCCTCAGCGTCAAGCTCGCGTCCACGCCCAGTCTCGCTAGCGCCGCCAGCCAGACGTCCCGCAGATAATCGAACGACGGACTCCATGCCATATGCGTGCCGCCGCGTATGGTGACCCGCGAGGTGCCCGCGGCCAGGGCCAGCGGTGGCAGGACCGTCTGCATCACCAGGCTTGTGGCGCCGGCACTGCCGCCTTCGCGTGCGGCGGCGACGTCGAACTCGTATGTGCCGGGTCGAATCGCCGATTGCGGCACGAAGGACAGGCTCGAGCTGCCGAGCGTATCGCCGTCGACCCGGGCGCCGCAGATTGCGGCGGCGGCACGGACGGACGTGATGTGCTGTGCGGCGAGGCCCGGATTGCGACGGTCGGCGCGGATGTTCTCGATGACGATCGGTCGTTGACACAGGGTGGCGAAGCTTACCGCCGAGCGGAGGATCTGGCCGCCGCCTTCACCGTGCGATCCGTCGATCACGAGCGCCGGGTTCACCGCACCTCCATGCCGGACTCAGCCGTCCGGTCCGACCCAAGCTGGGCGACCTCCGCCCTGATCTCCGCTTCGCGGTCGCTGTAGCGCGGCGAGAAATGAAACGGTTCCACCTTCGCAACGCCCGCGGCTCGCGCCAACTCGCCCGCCTGTCCCGCGGTCAAATGGTGTTTGCGCCGGGCCAGTTCCCGGTCCGCGTCGAGAAACGGGGCTTCGATATAGAGCAGGTCGGCGCCGCGGGCGAGTTCAACGATTGCCTCGCGATTCGCCGGTGTCCACGCGACATCCGTGACATAGGCCAGCTTCTGGCCCAGCACCGTTCGCGTCAGCCGTGCGCGCAGTTCGCCAAGCTCGTGCACGGCCTCCCGCTCTTCGTCGCCGTCGCGCCATCGGATTCGCAGCCGCGTGTCGTCCGGGTCACCGCGCAGAATCGCCTGCTTGAGGTCGCGCAACCATGGCCCGACGCGAAAGCCCATCTCTTCGACCCGGTTCTTCCAGACATTGACGTGACACCGTTGTTCGACCGCGAAGGCGAGGCACGGCGTGCCATGATCCAGCACCAACCCCCGGACCCGGTATGCGGGCGTGTCGATCAGCATGCCGCCGTCGCTATCGCGCGATTCGCGACGCTCGACCCGGAAAGCGGAACGACATGGCATCACCGCCTCGGTCAGGGCGCCGTCGGGCTCCAGTTCGCCGACCACGAGCGTGAGATCGGTGGAGAAGTCCTGCACGAGGTTCCACGTGTAGGAGGCGAGTCGGTGCGAGACGCGATCGATGAAGCCCGGCGGGCCGAAAAGCCGAAGCGTCTTGTCACGGCCGAGCAGGATCCGGATCAGCCTGTCGAATCCGTTGAAATGGTCCATGTGCGTGTGGGAGACGAAGACGTCGCTGACGCGCAGCAGCGCCCTGTCGGACAGCGGGCCGAGGTCGCCGAGGTCGAAGAGCAGCGCATGGCGCTCGAACAGGAACTCGACATAGACTCCCGGGTCGCCGAACGGGGGATTGACCAGCCTGCTGTGGATCAGTGGACGCACGGGTCTCTCGTCGAACGGGGCAGGGCAAGACCGTCGCGGTCATGGTGCCCCTATCCGGCAGGTCGTTCAAGCGGCCGGAGCGCGCTGCCACAGGCCCCGGTCTCCTGGGAACGGCAGGAAGTCGCACGCCGGCGACGGCAGATCCTCCTTATCGCCGATCATCAGGATGCCGCCGGGGCGCAAACGCCGCGCGATACCGCGCAGCACGGCTCGTTGTCCGGCCTCGTCGAAATACGTGAACGCCAGGTAACGGCAAAGCACAAGATCGAACCGCCCCGCCGGCATCGCCTCGCGGATGTCCTGCTCGTCGAACCGGACCCGTTGCCGGAACTCGGGCCGCAGACGAACCCGTCCGTCGACCGGGCGGAAAGCCCGGGAGAGCCATTGCGCCGGCAACTCGCGCAGCGTACCCGCCGCGTATGTCGCCCGGGCGGCCCGGCGCAGCATGTCCGGATCCGCGTCCGTCGCCGATATCTCGAGCGCAAGCGCGGGATAGGCCGGCGCAATGGCCAGCTCCCAGATGATGCTGAGGGTGAAGGGCTCCTCGCCGCCGCCGCAACCGGCGCTCCAGGCCCGCAGGCGGCGGCGTCGCTCCGCGGTCGCGGCGGCGGCGAGCCGGGGTAGCACGTCGTGCTGCAGACGTTCGAAGCGGCCGCGTTCGCGAAAGAATCGGGTCACGGTGATACGGCAGATGGCGTCGAGTCGTCTCCACTCGGCGTCGTCGCTCGCGAGGAGCCTGCGGTATGCAGCAAGATCACCGAGGCCTAGTTGCTTCAGGCGTCGCGCGAGCCGCTTGCAGACCTGGCCGCGAACCCGTCGGAATCCCCGCGGCGCGAACCCCATCCTTGGCAGGGCCCAGCAGAGAAAGTCCCAGCAGTTGGCGTGCTTCATCGGCGCGTGCTTCCCGGCATGGCTGCCCCGGGAGTATGATATCGGGCAGCTTGCGCATCCGCGCGCACGGAGGTTGAGCGATGCCTGGCCCCGAGAATTCGGCGATTGCCGGTCGACTGCGCGAGATGGCCGACCTGCTCGAGCAACAGGATGCCAATCCGTTCCGTGTCGGCGCCTATCGACGCGCCGCGCGAACGGTCGCGAGTCTCGCGGATGACCTCGCCACGATTGTCCGGCGCGACGGTCTCGAAGGGCTCGAGCGATTGCCCGGCGTCGGCCGCTCGATTGCGCTTGCCATCGACGAGATGCACCGCACGGGGCGCTGGCGTCAGCTGGAACGGCTGCGTGGCGAATTCACGCCGGAACGGCTGTTCCGCTCGATTCCGGGCGTCGGGCCACGACTCGCCGCGAAGATCCATGACAGCCTCGATGTCGAGACGCTCGAGGCGCTGGAGATAGCGGCCCATGACGGGCGTCTCGAAGCGGTGCCGGGGATCGGACCTCGCCGGGCGCGGATGATAGCCGCGGCACTCGGGCAAATGTTGCAGCGGCGCGTACGGCAAGCGGTCCCGGCGCGCGAACCGCCGGTCGAGATGCTGCTCGACGTCGACGACGAATATCGCCGTCAGTCCACGGCCGGGCGACTTCGCAAGATCGCACCGCGGCGCTTCAATCCGCAGGGGAGTGCCTGGCTGCCGATCCTCCATACGCAGCGAGGCGCGTGGCATTTCACGGTGCTGTTCTCGAACACGGCGCGTGCCCACGAGCTCGACCGTATCGGCGACTGGGTCGTAATCTACTTCCACACCGACGACGGGCCGGAAGGGCAACGTACGGTGGTCACCGAAGGCCGCGGGGCCCTGCAGGGCCAGCGCGTCGTGCGCGGGCGCGAGGGGGAATGCACGCGCCATTACAGAGCTCTCCTCGCAGAGGCCTGAGCGGCGTCGATATTGCCGCCGCGCTAGCCCGTCAGATAGCCGGCGAACAGCAGGAACAGCACGATGCCGGCGACCGCAAGGAAGACGGCGAGGCCGTTCCTGCGCAGCCAGTCCGACAATCTCTCCCGTAGTGCGGTCAAGCGAGATTCCCCTTCATGCGCGGTTCGGTCAGTCGGCGCCGATGGTGTCGGGCTGCTCGACGCAAAGGACGTCGGGTCCCGATGCGCCCTCCGTGAACGTCGTGCCGAGATCGCGGCTGCGCCGCACCATCGTCTGGCGGATCCTGTCCGCCTCGTCGCCGGTGGCAAGGTCTACACGCGCGAACCGGAGCCGCACCGGCAACATGCGAAGCCGCTCGATGCGGCCGTTCTCGACGTCGACGAGGAAGATGAACGACCAGTCGTTGCGCAGCACCGCGTCGACGGCGTAATCGTCGAGAAAATCCCCAGTATCATACAGGATCATGCCTCTGCCACGGGGTTCTACGCCCTGGAAGACATGCGCGGAGTGTCCGTGTATCAGATCGATCCCGTCGGCGATCGTGCGATGCGCGAACTCGCGGAATGTCCGCGGCGGCATCTCCACCATGTTCGGTCCCCAATGCAGCGAGAGCACGACGAGATCCGCGCCGCCGGCCCGTAGGTTCCGCGCCGACTCCGCGATCGGCTCGATGATTTCGCGGCTCGGCCGGATGGCGCTGAAGTTGACGCCGGGCTGCGTCGTGCCGGCGGCAAAGGCGGGTTCGTTGTCGGTCAGCGAAATCACGCCGACCCGGCACCCCGCTGCCTCGACCACGGCCGGGCGCCTTGCCTCGGCGCTCGTGCGTCCGGCGCCGGCATGGGCGATGGCCGCGCGGTCGAGGTGGTCGAGCGTGTCGAGCAGTCCCGCCACCTCGAAATCGAGGACATGGTTGTTGGCGAGGCTCACGAAACGGATGTCGGCGACGCGAAGCAACTCGATGGCATCGGGTCCGGCCCGGAAATGGAACGCCTTGTAGGTTCGCCGCCACGGCTCGACCTGCGTCGTTATCGCGCATTCGAGGTTTGCGAATACGGCGTCTGCCGCGCGCAGCACCGGCAGGGTCGTGCCCCAGAAATCCCCGGGCGGGCGGCGAGCGGTCTCCTCGCTGACGAGGCGCCCGAGCATCAAGTCACCAATGAATGCCAGCGTCGTCATCCGATCTCGTCCGGGTCCGCGGCACCGATCGGGAGAGCACATCACAACTCGACCCGGGAGTCCGTCGCGCGAAGCGACGTCATGCCGATGATCTCCGGGTCGGGAGCAGTCTCGCGAAGCGCGTGCCGTCAGTCGCGGTCTTCGCCGTACAGCTCGTCGGCGGTCAGGATATCGAATATCTCGGCGACGGGTCCGCTCACCGGCCGCCGGAGCTGACCCATGACATCGCTTTCACCGCTCGCCCAGGCCGCTGCTTCCTCGACCTGCTCGATGGTCGCACCGATCGCGAGGATTGCGGCGACACGGGCATCCGTCAGCTTGCCGCAGATCTGCAGAATGTCGCTTGCCGCGGCCTTCGCGTTTCCGTCCTTTGCCGATTTCCGCACCAACGTCATCGCTTCGGCCCTCCCCGCGCGATGCGATTATAGCTTAGGTTGCGCGCGGATCGACGTTCATTGATCCAAGTCAAGCACCGTGGCGGCCGGGCGTGGCACTATCGCCGTATTCGGGGATCGGTGAGTTCGCGTTTCGTTGGCGCCATCGCTGAAAAGCGCGCCGGGCGCGCGGACTCAGGGCGCGGAGTGATGGTCAGCAGCCTCTACAGCCTTGTTACAGCACCAGGCGAACGTGTCGTCACCGACACGGAGAAAGTTGCATTTCTGCGCAGGCCGACGGCGTATTCCGATCGGCCACCCTGGGTGAAGCCGATCGAGACGCATGTCTCGTGGGTGTTCCTGAGCGAACTGTTCGCGCACAAGCTGAAGAAGCCCGTCCGTTTCGATTTCATCGATCTGCGCAGCCTCGAGTCGCGCCTGCGCGACTGCGACACGGAGTTCCGCCTGAACAGGCGGTTGGCGCCGGACGTGTATATCGCAGTCACGCCGCTGGTCGTCACGCCCGGTGGCGATCTGGCGATCGACTGTCCTGGCGAGGTGGTGGACTGGCTGGTGCGCATGCGCCGGCTGCCATCGGACCGGATGCTGGACCAGGTGGCGATGTCGGGCGCCGCGGCGGGGGATGAACTCAAGGGTATTGTCCGGCTCCTGGTTCGCTTCTTTCGCAACGCGATCCGCGTGGCGGTACCTCCGGCGGAGTATCGGCGCCGGCTTGCCGAACAGATCACCACGAACCGGCAGACGCTGCTGCGGCCCGATTTCCGCATGCCGACCCGCTCGGTCGAGCGCGTATCGGACGCGCTGCGCCGGACCCTGATGAGCAACATGCCGATGTTCGAACATCGGGTGCGGCGCGGCCGGGTCCTCGAAGGGCACGGCGATCTGCGCCCCGAGCACGTCTATCTGGGGCCGAACCCGGCGGTCATCGACTGCCTTACGTGCAGCCGCGATCTGCGCATCCTCGATTGGGCCGACGAGCTCGCTTTCCTCGCCATGGAATGCGAGATGCTCGGATCGCCCGAAACCGGTGGCGATATCCTGGACGCCTGCCTGGCCGCGCTCGACGATCGGCCGCCGCCGGCGCTGATCCGGTTCTACAAGGCGCACCGCGCGCTCTTGCGCGCCCGCTTGTCCGTCATGCATCTCGACGACGCGCAGATCGACGATCCGTCGTACTGGCGTGCCCGTGCCGCCGCCTATCTGCACCTCGCGGAGCGCCACGCCGGGCATCTTGGCTGAGGCCGATCGCGGGACCCGTCGCCAGCGACGCGATCCATCCCCGCCGGCGCCGGACGCCGGCACCGACCGCCTGCCGCCGTCGTCATCGGGCGACCGGGTTCAGCGGCCGTCGGGGAACGTCTCCACGTAGGCGAGAATGTGGTCGACGTCGTCGATCGTCATCCTGATTTCGGCGGCGTTCGACGGCGTGTCGGACCATTTCCGGACGCCGTCGACGCGGACATGCACGGGGTGCGGGCGCCGCGCGTAGAAGGTTTCGAACCGCTCGCGCCAGTCGGGCATTCGCCGCAGCAGGGGGAACGATGGCGTGCTGCCGATTCCGCCCATCCGGTTCTTGTCGCCGATGACGTGACAGCGGGCGCAATGCTGCTCCGCTATCGTTCGCCCCTTCTCGGGGTCGCCCGCGGCCAACGCCGACGCGCCGGCCGTCAGCAGCGGCAGGACCAGCAGCGGAGCCACCAACCTGGACCGAAGCATGAGGCGTAATATACACGGATCACGCCCCGGCGGAACGCAGCGGATCGACAGAGCCCGAAAGAGGAAACCGCGCACCGGTTTCCCGATGCGCGGCCCCCCCCTGAGGTCCTCCGCCGCTCCACCCGACGGCGGCTCCCCCTCAGCCGGTATGGTCGCTGTGCCCGAACCCGCTCCGCGTGCGCGAAACCATCCGAGGGTGCGCACAGGCTAAGGCCGCGCCGGAGCCAGAGACGGCGCCACCGGTGCACTTTCGTCTATTCGTCGGGTTCGGCTGATTGGAATGGCAGGTCATTTGAGCAAAAAAAGTTGTGATCGCATAATCGTTCAAGACTCGTTCAACAGAACGAATCGGCAGGTCATTTATTCCCCGTTAACCCTATTTTCTCGTCTGTCGGCATTTTGAATCGATCTTTGCGCGATATTTGTAATCACTTATGAATTAAGGAAATTACCGGGGCGGGGTCGTGAAATGACCGCGCCCAGTGTCCTAGGGTGACGGTCTACCGCAGTGGATTCAGATTGCCGCACGGAGTGCCGCGTCGAGGTGCCGGATGGCACGAACGGCCTGTGCGTTGCCTACGTTCCAGATACCGCGCCGATGCTCTACGGTCGGTAGGCCAGTGTTCTCGACACGAGAACCTCGCCCCGATCGGTGACCAGGTCGACGGTCCAGTCGCCGGCCTTGTCCGCGGGCAAAGTGTGTGTCGACCATACCTTCCAGTGATCGGTCCGAACGTCGAACCGGTTTTCATAGCGGACGACATCGCGGTACTGCCACCTATGAACCACCGCTCTGCCGCCGAGGCCGCGTAATTCGGTGAAGAAGGTCACGGCCTGCCACTCATCGCTGTGTGCAGAGATTTGATCGAGCGGCGTCTGGCGGCGGATCGACGTCGTGAAGACGGCGACCGGTACGCTTATGTCGGGTTTTTCGTCGATTGCCCCGAAGCGACCATCGGAGCTCTCGAGGCCATTGCTGTCACCGTTTCCACCCGCGTTCTTGCCGCCCTTCTTCTTACCGTTGCCATTCCCGTCCCCGGCGCCGTTGCCACCGCCGTTGCCGCCGCCATTGCCGCCGCCATTGCCACCGCCGTTGCCGCCGCCATTACCGCCGCCATTGCCGCCCTTTGCGACGGCGACCTTGATCGAAGGAGCGAGCGGGTCGCCGTCGGTCGAGTCGATCGTCAACGGCACGACAGAAATCATCACCGCTGCGGCGGCTGCACCCAGAACCTGCACCACGCGGCGCCACAGCGTCGACCAGCTGGAACGGCGGGGATCGGACAGACGGGTCCGCCAGCGTGGGGACATCCGGGATCGGAGCGATCGTTCTGTCATCTCTTCGCCTCCTTGGGCGGCATGGTCATGGCCGACGACACGCTGCCGGCGATGCCCTTCGGCTGCCGTACGATCCGAGTGTCGTGCAAGAAATGTGCCGTAAAGCGATCCGATCCTGCTTGCTGTATCCGCGCCAGGGTGATGCGGGGCATATCGCAGACCCAGGCATCGCAGCGAACCGGTAGGCGTCGGGAAAGCGCGAGAATGCCGCTATGTTGCGGACAGCGAGACAATTTGTGCTCGGGGCGCGGCCAGCGCAGAACTCGATGATCAACAACGGACTGCACAACCGCGCGGGTTTCGCGATAATCGAGAGAGATGTCTGCCGGTTTGTCGCCTGCCAGACATATGAACAGACTGCGTGGAAGACGTCACTGCCCGGCGTCGCATCCGGTAATCGGCGCTACGGGCCGATATTCGGTGTTGGGCGGAACGGACATGAAACTCCGTGCCGTTCTTGGGCACGTGGGAACATGCGAGGGACTGGGTGATGTATCAGCTGCCGGTATTCCTGAAAGTCGACGGACTGGCCGTGCTCGTCGTGGGCGGCGGCAAGGCGGCGGCCCGCAAGGCGGAGCTCGCGTCGCGGGCCGGCGCCGCGGTGACCGTTGTCGCCCCGACCCTCGACGAGGACCTGCGCCGGCTCGTGGACGAGCGCGGGCTCGTTCATCGGGTGGACGAACTCTCGGAACGGGATTTTGCGGACTGTGCGCTCGCGTTCGGCGCCTCCGACGACGACGCGCTGAATGTGCGCGTGCACGCGCTGGCGACCGCCAAAGGCGTGCTCGTCAACATCGTCGACCGGCCCGATCTCTGCGGCTTCACCATGCCCGCGATACTCGACCGGGAGAACTTCGTCGTCGCCATTTCGTCGGGCGGCGACGCCCCGCTGCTGGCGCGCATGCTCAAGGCCCGGCTCGAGACCCAGGTCCCCGCCGCTTACGGACGGCTCGCGGCGTTCGCCGGCGGCTGGCGGCAGCGCGTCAAGCAAGCCCTGCCCGACTTCGACCGGCGCCGACGGTTCTGGGAAGAGGTTTTCGAGAGCGCGGTTGCCGAGCTCGTGTTCGCCGGCCAGGAGGCGGAGGCGGACCGGGCGATGGATCAGCGACTCGGGCAGGCTGCGCGCGACGCGTCGGGGGCGAGGCAGGGGGAGGTCTACCTCGTCGGCGCCGGCCCCGGCGATCCGGACCTGCTGACGTTTCGCGCGTTGCGCCTGATGCAGCGCGCCGAGGTCGTGCTCTACGACCGGCTGATCGGTGACGGAATTCTGAACCTGGTCAGACGCGACGCCCAGCGCATCTATGTCGGCAAGGCCCCCAAGGAACACACGCTGCCGCAGGAGGAGATCAGCCGCACGATGGTGCGCCTCGCCCGGGAGGGCAAGCGCGTGCTGCGCCTGAAGGGCGGCGATCCGTTCGTGTTCGGGCGCGGCGGCGAGGAGATCGAGGCGCTCGCCGCGGACGGCATTCCGTTCCAGGTCGTGCCCGGCGTATCGGCGGCGAACGGCTGCGCTGCCTATGCCGGGATTCCGCTCACCCATCGCGACCATGCGCATGCCTGCATCTTCGTCACCGGCCACGGACGCGACAGCGAACTCGGCCTCGACTGGCCGGCCCTGATCCGGCCGATGCAGACGCTGGTGATCTACATGGGGCTGTCGCAGCTGCCGCAGATCGTCGCCGCGTATATCCGGCACGGTGGCGATGCCGCAACGCCGGCGGCGATCATCGAGAACGGCACGCGACGCAATCAGCGGGTGGTGACCGGGCCGGTCGAGCGGTTGCCGTCGCTCGCCGAGGCGGAAGGCCTCGGCCAGCCGTCGCTGATCATCATCGGCAGCGTCGTGACGCTGCGTCGCGAGCTCTCCTGGTATGCACCGGAAGCGGCCGCGACGCAGGGAATCTGAGCGGGCCGCAAACCGGCGGCAAATCCGTTCGTCCGATGTCGGACCGTGCCGCGGGCGCAACCCCGGCGGTTTCCGTTCAACGTGCCGCGGTCAGAGGATCTTCCAGTCGCCCTCGGGCGTGCGGCAGCGGTCGATGATGAAGCGGAACGGGTCGGCCCGACCGCGCAGCTCGATATCGTGCTGCAGTCGCCGGCAGGGCATGCCCCGGTAGCTGTGGAGCTCGATCAGCGTGATCGTGCCGCGGCTGCCGGACTTCGGGTTGCTCCAACTTTCCACGGTGCCGACCGGCGGCGCCTCGTCCTCGAAGAAGCGGCCGGCGGCGGCGCTCAGCAGCTCGGTATCTCCGCGGCTCAGGCTGAAGCCACTGCGGCGAAACGGATCGATGCCCTGTGCCGTAGCCGTACCGGCGATCAGCAGGGCGACAAGAAGTAGCGCCGTGGCCGGCCCGGGGATCCGTTGCATGCATTGCCTCCTTCGTGTCATCCGGGCGGCCACCGGTGCTGTTACCGAACGGCGCGCTCGGCTCGCGTCACCGCAAGCATCTGTAGCAGCTCCGAGCCCTGCAAACCATGGTCTACGCACTGCGCCCCCGCGGCTCGCGTGCGCGGCGCACTTGCGACGACGCCGGCGCTGCGGCAGCATGGGGGCAATGCGTTATCTGCTAACCCTGCCAACCCTGTTGTTCGTCCTGCTGGCGGTGCACCCGGCGCCGGCCAGCGACATCGTCACCGGGCGCGCCACGGCGCTCGACGGCATGACGATCGTCCTCAGTACGCCGGGACAGGTCGACACCCAGGTGCGACTCTGGGGCGTAGAGGCGCCGGCACTGGGCGACAGCAATGGCGACGGCTGGTTCGCGCGCGCCGTCCTCGACGACATCCTCGCCCGCGGCGGGCACATGGCGACGTGCAACATCGTCGACCGGCTCGGTTCGGGCCGGGTGCGGGCCGTCTGCACGCTGAACGCTCCGGGCGGCACGCCGGGCCGCGACGTCGGGCTCGCCATGATCGAGGCGGGCTGGGCGCTGTTCATCCGCGACTTCCGTCAGGAAGCGGAAATCCGCCTGCGTACCGGTTCGGCGCAACAATATGAGCAGGCCGAACAGGCGGCGCGCAGGGCCCGCCGCGGCCGCTGGGCCCGCATGCCGGGGAACTGAGCGCGCGGCAGGCGGGCACGGGGTGACCGACGAGGCGCTGACCGGCCGGCCCGGCCGCACATTGAACAGATGCGGCGCCGATGGGACCAGATAAACCAAGGGCTTGACGCGGCCTGCCGAGCGGCCGCGGTACAACCCTGTGACATGCACGCCGGCGGATCCAAGACGTTGCCGGCGCCCGCTTGCGACGCGTCGGACGAACGTCGGCGGATCGAGCTTCCGGGCGCGTGCCGGCCCCCTGCAGCAAACGCTGTCTCCGTCCGCGCAACCGAAGTAAGCTGCCGCCATCATGTATCTCGGCATCGACCTCGGAACCTCCGGCATCAAGGCGGTCCTGATCGGGCCCGACCAGTCCGTACAGGGCTCGGCCACCAGCGGTCTCGCCGTGTCGCGCCCGCGCCCGGGTTGGTCGGAGCAGGATCCCGCGGACTGGATCGGTGCGGCGGAGGCGGCGCTCGACGCGCTGAAGGCAGCCCATCCGGCTGCGCTCGGGGCGGTGCGCGGCATCGGGCTGTCCGGCCAGATGCACGGCGCGACGCTTCTCGACGAGGCCGACCGGGTGCTTCGCCCGTGCATTCTCTGGAACGACACGCGCAGCCACGTCGAGGCCGCCCACCTCGATGCGGACCCGCGGTTCCGGGAGATTTCCGGCAACATCGTGTTCCCCGGCTTCACCGCGCCGAAGCTCGTGTGGGTGAGGAACAACGAGCCCGACCTGTTCGAAAGGGTGCGCCGCGTACTCCTGCCCAAGGATTACCTCCGGCTCTGGCTGACCGGCGAATACATCTCGGAACTGTCGGATTCCGCGGGCACGTCCTGGCTCGACGTCGGCGCGCGACGCTGGTCGAGCGCGCTGCTCGCTGCGACGGGCCTTGACGAGCGTCAGATGCCGGCGCTCGTCGAGGGCACCGATCCCGCCGGCGTGCTGCGTCCGCAGCTCGCCCGACGCTGGGGTCTGGAAGACGGTGTCATCGTCGCCGGAGGCGCCGGCGACAACGCGGCCTCGGCGTGCGGCATGGGAATCGTCGGAGCCGGTGCCGCGTTCGTATCGCTCGGCACGTCCGGGGTCCTGTTTGCCGCCACGGACAATTACAGGCCGAACGCGGCAAGCGCGGTGCATACGTTCTGCCACGCGGTGCCCCGGACCTGGCACCAGATGGGGGTGATCCTCTCCTGTGCGGATGCGCTCGACTGGTTCGCGGGCATCATCGGCGGCGACGGCGCATCGCTCACGCGGGCGCTCGGCACCGAGCTGAGGGCGCCGACGGGGGTCGTCTTCCTGCCCTATCTCTCGGGCGAGCGGACGCCGCACAACGATGCCTTGATCCGCGGCGTCTTCGCCGGGCTCGACCGCGGGGCGGGACGCGGCGAGCTCGTGCAGGCGATCGTCGAGGGCACGGCCTTCGCGATCAGGGACTGTCTGGAAGCCCTCCGTGCGGCGGGTACCGAGCTGGGGCGGGTGACCGCGGTCGGCGGGGGCACGCGTTCACGTTACTGGCTTGCGGCGATAGCGACGACGCTCGGGATTCCGGTCGACGTGCCCGCCGAGGGCGATTTCGGGGCGGCGTTCGGCGCGGCTCGCCTCGGCCTCATCGCGGCGGAACAGGGCGATCCCGGCGCGGTTTGCGGGGCGCCATCGGTCGCCGAGACCATCCGTCCGGACGCGGCCCTCGGCCCGGCGTTCGAGGAGGCCTACCAGCGTTACCTGTCGCTCTATCCCGCCATCCGCGGCGCTACCGAATAACGGCCCCGGCCCCCGGCGGCGGGATCGGTCGCAGGGATCACGCGGAGTCCGTGACGCCCGGGACCCCGGTTCCGGCTGCGGAATCCGTATCGTAGCCGCAGGCCGCATAGTATTTCGCGACGACCTGCTGGATGTGCCGTCGCACGAGAACGGGGGCGAGCGCCTCGGCAGCGTGCGCCGCTACCGCGTCCTTCAGGTGCGGGAAGTATTGCGAGACGAGCGTCATGGGGATGCCGGCGCGCGCAAGGTTGGCGAACAGCTTCTCGAGCGATGCCGCGACGCCCTTCGCTCCCCAGTAATAGCGGATCCGGTCGCTGTAGCTGAACAGCTTCTGCAGCGCGACATCGCGGTCGTCGCCGACGTAATAGCCTTTCCAGTATCGAGGATCCGTGTCCATTGCCGCCAGCAGCGTCTCGATCACCCGGGACCGGTCGTCGCCGCCGATCAGGTGCGACTCGATCTGCGCCAGAAGCATGATTGCCTCGCGCAGCGCGAAGGTGAGTTCCGGGCCGACCTTGAGAAACACGTACCGGCTGTCGACGAGATCCTGCAGTGCGCCGACGGTCTGGTAGTCCGTCGAATGCGCTTCGTAGGCCATGCCCG
>JBFHDX010000022.1:0-42176 GCA_041584475.1 Alphaproteobacteria bacterium | reverse complement strand
TACATCATCGAGAAGGGCCGCATCCGTTACGAAGGGACGATGCGCGAGCTCGCCGCCGACGAGGCGATCCGGCGGGCCTATCTGGCGGTCTGAGTGCAGCCAGGAGTTGCACGATAGCGGCGCGCGGCGCTCGACCCATTGAACAGATGCGGCGCCGAATCGGGTGCTGGAAATCGCGCATTTCCGCCACGTGTCCTTGTTGGCAACAATACACGTTATAGTCGTATTTCCGAACTGTGGCCACAGCCATCCGCAGGCCGGAGACGGGAGGGAATCAGGGGAACACAGCGAATTTAGGGGGATTAAGGGGACACGAATTAAGGGGACACGGTACTTATTTCACCTCTTGTTTCGATCGCGTCTGTCAACGCAGGCAGCGTGAAGTAGGTACTGTGTTCCCCTGGTTCTCTCCTTGGTTCCATGATTCCGGACGACGACAGCATGACCGCGACTCCAGCCATCGTCCCCTGCCTGTGGTTCGACGACCAGGCGGAGGCCGCCGCCGCGCTCTACGCATCGCTGCTTCCGGACTCGGCGATCGGCGCGACGACCCGCTACGGCAAGGCCGGCTTCGAGATGCACGGCCGGCCGGAAGGCTCGGTCATGACCGTCGCGTTCCGGCTCGGCGGCCGGGATTTCCTCGGGCTCAACGGCGGGCCGCATTTCCGCTTCAACCCGGCGATCTAGCTCTTCGTCACCTGCGCATCGGCGGCCGAGGTCGACGCCCTGTGGACGGCGCTCGGCGAGGGCGGCGAGACGCTGATGGAACTCGGCGCCTACGACTGGAGCGCGCGCTATGGCTGGCTCAACGACCGCTACGGCCTGTCGTGGCAGATCGCGCGCGGCGACCGCGCCGGGGCGGGCCGGGGCATTACGCCGACGCTCATGTTCACCGGCGCGCAGGCGGGCCGGGCCGAGGCGGCGCTGAACCGCTACGTCTCGATCTTCGAGGGATCGGCGGTCGACGACGTGCTGCGCAACGGCCCCGGCGAGATCAACCCGGAAGGCTGGGTCAAGCACGCCCGGTTCTCGCTCGCCGGGCACCCGTTCTCGGCCATGGACAACGCGCAGTCCCACGATTTCGCGTTCAACGAGGCGGTGTCCTTCCAGGTGCTGTGCGCGAGCCAGGCGGAGATCGACCGCTACTGGGAGGCGCTCGGCCGGGACGGCGACCCGAAGGCGCAGCAATGCGGCTGGCTCAAGGACGCGTTCGGCGTCTCGTGGCAGGTGGTGCCGGTCGCGCTGACCCGCATGTTGCAGGATCCGGACCGGAAGAAGGTCGAGCGGGTGACGAACGCCTTCCTCGAGATGAAGAAGTTCGACATCGCGGCGCTCGAACGCGCGCTCGGCGGATGAGGGATCGTTGGGGAATTACGGAATTACGGGGAATTACGGGGACACAGTACTTAATTCGCGATTGGATCGCGCGCGACCGATTCACGAAATGTGCATTGTATTAGGTACTGTGTCCCCGTAATTCCCCCGTAAATTCCCTGTAATCCCTCACCCCAACACCGGCGCGAGGCGGTCGAGCGCTTCCTCGAGCCGCGCGTGCGAGGCGGCAAGGCACAGCCGCAGCCAGCCGGCCCAGCGGTCGCCGAAGGCCTCGCCCGGGGCGAGGCCGACGCCGGTCTCGGCAAGGATGCGCTTGGCGAAGGCGACGCCGTCGGCGACGCCGTCGACCCGGAAGAAGCAGTAGAACGCGGCCTCGGGCGGCGGCGCGGTGACACGTGGGAAATCGGCGATGCGGCGCAGGAACAGCTCGCGGTTCGCACGGTAGCGCGCCACCGACTCGCTGACGAAGTCCTCGCCGTCGCGGATCGCCGTCAGGCCCGCGCGCTGCACGAAGCCGGCGGCGCCGGCGATGTTGAACTCCATCATCTTCTCGAGCACCGGGCCGACAGCGGGCGGCGCGGTGATCCAGCCGAGGCGCCAGCCGGTCATCGCCCAGCTCTTCGAGAAGCTGTTGATGACGATGAGCCGGTCCCCGTCCGCCATCGCCTCGACGAAGGAGGGCGCCACCGGCCGGTCGTAGACGATGCGGGCATAGACCTCGTCGGCGACGACCCAGGCGCCGTGCCGGCGCGCATGGTCGAGGACCGCGCGTTGCGCGTCGGCGTGCATCATCCAGCCGGTCGGGTTGCTCGGCGAGTTGAGCAGGATCACCGCCGCGTCGTCGCCGCAGGCATCGATGAGGCGCTGCGCATCGAGGGTCCAGCCACCCGCGGCGGGCGTCAGCGGCACCTCTTCGACGCGCGCGCCGAGGATCCGCGCCACCGCCACCAGGTTCGGCCACAGCGGCGAGACGGTGACGAGCCGGGCGCCCGGCTCGATCAGGCACTGCAGGGCGATCATGATCGCGTTCATGCCCGAGACAGTGACGGTGACCGCATCGACATCGATCGGGCGGCGGTAGAGGCCGGTCATGTATTCGGCGATCGCGTCGCGCAGCTGGGGCGTGCCGCGGTTCGGCGTATAGAAGGTGTCACCGGCGGCGAGCCCCGCCGCGGCGGCGTCGCAAATGAACTGCGGCGTCGGCACGTCGGGCTCGCCGAACCACAACGGGATGACGCCGGGCCTGCCCATGCCGAGGCGCGCCACCTCGCGGATACGCGATGCCGGCAGGTTGAGGATGGCGTCGCGCATGGGGCGGGTCTCCCGGGGGCGGGATCGCGATCAGTTGTCGAAGCGGCGGACGAGCGGGCTGTCCGTCACGGGCCACAACCCCCTGTCCACCGCCCGCGAACCCTCGAAGACGACGTAGCTGCGGCTGCGGTAGTGCGGCAGCGGGCGCAGCACGGCGGCCAGCGCGTCAGCATCCTCCGCCGACACGAGCAGCGCCGGAGCGCCGCCGGCGCGGATCTCCGTCCAGCCGCGCGCTGTGCCCGACCCCGCAATTTTCGGCGGCAGATCACGCAAGGCGAGCGCTTTCCGCAGTGCCGCGACCTCCGCCGTCGCACCGATGACGAGAACCGGCGCCCGGCGCGGGATCTGTGCCGGATCGCTCCCGTGCGCCATGGCATCACGCTGCAGCAGCCGGCCGGCGAGGCGATGCGCGGTCGCCGCCATGGCCGCATCGCTCGCCGCCACGACGAGCACGGTCTCGCCCGACAGCGTCACGTCGCGGAAGATCGGCGGACTCTCGCCTTGAAGCAGGCGGCGAAACAGGTCGTGCTCCGGGTCGACGCGTATGGCGGTCGGACGGCCCGGCATCGTCACGCTGGCGGTCATCTCGCCTTTCTTCAGGGTGATCCGCCGCCGCACCTCGCCGGCCTCGGTGTCGATCGCCACCGGGATTCCGAGACGGTACGCCGGCGCGTCCTGCCGCAACGTAAAGGCGACCCGGAACCCGTCGCCCTCGGCCGACGAGCGGCCGTCGCCGAGCTCGACCCGCGGCGCGCCGGGCCGCTCCAGCCACTGCGCGAAGAACCAGCCGAGGTCGCGGCCCGACGCCGCCTCGAAGGCGCGGCGCAGATCGGCCCAGCCGGCGACGCGGAAGCGCTGCTCGCGCCAGAACCGGCGCAGGCCCTCGTCGAAGGCGGCCTCGCCGAGCTCGCCTCGCAGCATGTGGAAGATGAACGCGACCTTGCCGTAGCCGATCACCTGCGCGGCGTCGTGCTGCTTGGCGGTGAAGCGCTCGACCGGCAGGTCGCGCTCCGCCGGCAGCGCCGCATAGTCGCGCAGCCAGCCGAGGCGCATCTCGCGCGCGGCGTCCGCGCCCGCCTCCTCGGCCAGCGCGTAATCGGCCATGTAGGTCGTCAGCCCCTCGGCCCAGTTGCCGCCGCCATAGGCGACGGCGACGCCGTTGCCCCACCAGTTGTGCAGGATCTCGTGCGCCAGCGAGCGGCCGCGCATGAACGGTAGCGGCAGCACGGTGCGGCCGACATAGGTCAGGTTCGGGAAGCCGAGCCCGACCGGCAGCGGCGACGAAATGACGTGGAAATCCGTGAACGGGTAAGGCCCGATCTCGTCCGAGTAGCGTGCCAGATGCCGCGCCGACTCCCGCAGGTACAGGTCCGAGAGTTCCGCCAGCTCTTCGTGGAAATAGGTACGCAGGCGGATGCCGCCCTCGTGCCGCTCTTCCACGCTGTAGGGGCCGGCGAACAGGGCGGGTTGCTCGGCCGGCCAGTCCGCGGCGAAGACGGCGCGGTTGGCGGTCTCGCCGAGCGTCTCCTCCTCCAGCCGGCCGGTGGCCACGGCGCGATGCGGGACCGGCACCTCGACCGTCAGCCGAAACGCGGTCCAGTCGTCACCGGTGACCGGGATCCAACCGGCCGAGCCCGGCAGGTAGCTTCCCGCCGGCCCCGAGGCCGCCGACGGCACGGCGCCGCGCCCACCCTCCGAAGGCAGCGGCGGGACGGTACCGCGCAAGCGCACCGTGATGCGGTGTTCCCCGTCGTCGGGCAGTGCGACACGCCAGATGCCGGCCGATTCGGCCGCCCTGGCCGGCAAGCCGTCGAGCGCGATCTCCGCCACCGCGAGCCAGGACGCGAGACGGAATTCGAGCGCCGCGCGGCCGCGCACGGTGACGACGTCCGTCACCTCGAGGCGGCCGCTGTCCGGATCGAGCACCGCCTCGATGGCATGTCGGACCGGTGGTTCGGCGCTGGCCGCCACGGGATCCGGCTTGACGGCCGGGACGCCGATCACGGCAAACGCCGCTGCCGCAGCGATTCCGGCGATGGCGATCGCGGCCCGATGCGCGGCCATCATTCGAACCGGGTCGGGAACCTGGCGACGAACTCGCGCGTCTCGCCGTCGCGCACGACGTCGAGCGGCAGCCACGTGCCGGGCGCCTGGCGCTGGACGATCTCGATGAGCGCCGCGCTGCCGTCGAGCGGAAAGCCCGCGGCGGCGACGATGAGGTCGCCGGCGGCAAGCCCGGTCGCCTCGGCGACGCTGCCGCCGATGACCTCGAGCACCCGCACGCCCCCGTCCACCCCCTCGATCATGATGCCGAGCCGCGGCCTCCGCGCGCCGGCAAAGGCACCCTCCGCCGGCGCGACGACGAAAACGGCGTCGGCCGCGTCGGGGCCGAGCGACTCGCAGGCCTCGCCGGCCGTCACCGGCAGCAGCACCGCGACGCTGTCCTCACCGAGATCGGCGAGCTGGTGCGGAATGCCGTAGCCGTACTCGATATGGCCCTGGCCGACGATGCCGGCGACCAGCGCGCCCGGGTGATCGGCCCGCGCCGCGAACAGCGCCTCCGCCAACGCCCGGTCCCAGGTCAGCTGCGACTCGACGAAACGGCCGAATTCATCGCTCTCGAGGATCTCGGCGATCGTCGGTGCGGCCTCGCCCTCGTCCCCGCCGTGGCCGCCCGCGCCGGGCGGTGCCGCGCCGACGCCCTGCTCCAGCTTCGCGGCGTAGACCTGCGCCAGGCTCTGCCGGTAGGCCGCCGACGCCGGCGCCGGGTCCGACACGCCCTCGCGCTCCGCCTCCGGGACCGCGCTCCAGCCCTCGTCGCCGACGCGCGCGACGAGCGAGCGCTCGACGTTCATCGCCACCATCGGCAGCCGGTTCTGCCGCACGAAATGGAACAGCGGCAGATAGAGCCCCGCATCGTAACCCCAGACCTCGCGCCACCGCGCCGTGGCGAGAAACTCCGACTCGACGTACTGGCCTCGGGTCCATGCATCGAGCGCCGGCTGCACCGAGCGCGGGAACATCTCGAAGCCGACGACGAGCCGCGGCCGGTGGGCGTGCAGGCCGGCGAGCACCTGCAGCTGCCAGCGATGGTGGTCGGCGACGGGATGGACCTCGCCGAGCAATACGACGTTGCGCCCGGCCATGAGGCGTATGAGCTGATCCGGCGCCAGCGTCTCGCCGCTCCCCGGGTCCAGCCAGGCGCCGACCGTGCCGCACGCGCGCGCCTTCGCCTCGCCCGCGACGACCGCGCCGGCCGCCGTCGAGCCCCCGGCGAGCGCGGCGAGCAGCGCCGCGGCGGCGAGAAACCGGCAAGCGACGATGCCGGGCACCCATTGTCGCATCGTTCTCTCGGTCATTCGCGCGCCTCGGGCGTGATCGTCAGCGTCACCCTGCGGCCGCCGCGCAGCACGACGATCTCGAACGGCTCGCCGATCTTGAGGCCGTCGAGCGCCGCCGAGTAATCGTAGATGTTGGCGACCGTCCGCCCGGCCATGCCGACGACGAGGTCGCCCGCCAGCAGCCCGCCGGCCGCGGCGGGCCCGCCCTCGGCGACGCCGGAGATGCGGGCACCCTCGGCCCCGGTCTGCGAGTAGTCGGGGATCGTGCCGAGATAGACGCGCGAGCGCCGGCGCCCGCCGGAGCCGGACTTCGGATCGAGCCGCACGTATTCGGGCGCTGCGTCGGCGGTGGCGAGCGAGCGCGCGATCAGCGCGATCAGCTGCGCGACCTTGCGCGTGCCCTCGTAGTTGAGCTTGTCGGCGGTATCGCGCGGCGTGCTGTAGTCGCCGTGCGTGCCCGTGAAGGCGTTGAGGACCGGCACGCCCTTGAGGTAGAAGGCGGTCGCGTCGGTCGCCATGAAGGGATCGTCGCTCGTCGTGATGCTCAGCCCGACGGGCACGTTGCGCTTCTCGATCTCGCGCGGCCAGACCGGGCTCGAGCCGACGCCCTGCAGGATGAGGTCGCGCTCGAGCCGGCCGACCATGTCCATGTTGAGATAGGCGGCGATCCTGCCGCCGACGTCGTCGTCGCCGTCGGCGATGCCGCGCACGAAGTGGGTCGAGCCGAGGATGCCGAGCTCCTCGCCGGACCAGGCGGCGAAGACGATGTCGCGCTTCAGCGGCAGCCTGCCGCTTGCCTTCATGTCGGCGAGGTATTCGGCGATCTCGAGCAGGGCTGCGACCCCTGAGGCGTTGTCGTCGGCCCCGTAGTGGATCTGTGCCCGCTCCTCGGGACGGGCCAGCGACTTGCCCTCGATGCCGCGGCCGAGATGGTCGATATGGGCGCCGACGACGACCATGCCATCCGACGGCGCGTCGCCGGCCGGCAGGCGCGCCAGCACGTTGCGCCCCTGCGCCGTCTCGTGCACGAGGTCGATGCGCGCGGCGACGCGGATTCCGGGCAGCGCGAAGCCGGCCACCGGGTCACCCGTATCGAGCGCGGTCTGCACCTCGCCGAGCCGCTTGCCGGCGGCCTCGAGCATGGCGCCGGCGAGCGCGTCCGATATCGAGACGCCGGCGAGCGCGGTGCCGCCGGCCGCCGCCTCGAACGACAGCGGCACGAGCTGGTCCCTGACCTGCGCGTTGGGCCCGCTGGCGACGATCACGCCGAGCGCGCCGCGCGCCCGCGCGACCGCCGCCTTGTAGTTCAGCTCGGCGTAGCGGTAGAGCTGCTGCCGCCGCTCTTGGCCGACGTCCTCGGGCAGGTAGCGCAGGATCAGGACCCACTTCCCGTCGACCTCGAGGTCGGCATAGGAATCGTAGGCCGCGAGCTGCCCCTCGCCCGGCACGACGAGCCCGTAGCCGGCGAACACGACCTCGGCGGGCCCGACGGCGCCGCTCGCGGACAGGCCGAGCGGCCGCCAGTCGCGCTGCAGGTCCGGCACCGTCTCCACGCCGTCGACCGCGAGCCGATTGTCCGGCCCGAGCGAGACCGCGGCGGTGAAGTCGAAGCCCTGGAAGTACGTGCCGTGCTCGCCGGCGGGTGCGAGCCCGGCGCGGGCGAAGGCCGCCGCCACGTATTCCGCGGCGCGGCGCTCACCGGGCGAGCCGGTCAGCCGGCCCTCCATCTCCTCGGAGGCGAGGACGGCGACGTGGCGGCGCAGGTCGCCGGCGTCGAGCGCGGCGCGCGTCTCCGGCAAGGCGGGCGGCGGGCCCGCCTCGGTCTTCTTGCTGCCGGCGTCGTCGAGGCCGAGCAGCTTGCGCGCCTCCGCATCGTTCCAGTCGGCCATGAAGATCTGCGCGCGCTTGTCGGCGGTGCGCGCGCTCGACCAGGAGAGGCGGTTGCCGTCGGGCGAGAAGGTCGGCAGGCCATCGAAGCCGTCCGTGAAGGTGACGCGCACCGGGTCGCGCCGGCCCTCGGCGTCGACGATGTAGAGCTCGAAATTGCGGAACCCTTCGAGGTTCGTCGTGAAGATCACGTAGTCACCCGACGGGTGGAAGAACGGCGCCCACGACATCTTGCCGAGGCGCGTGATCGCGCGTAGGCCGGTGCCGTCCACATTCATCGTGTAGACCTCGGCGGCGCTACCGTCGGCGGCGAAGCGGCGCCAGATGATCCGGCGCCCGTCGGCGCTGAAGAACGGGCCGCCGTCGTAGCCCGGCTCGTCGGTCAGGCGCCGCAGCTCGGAGCCGTCGGCGCGCATGATGTAGAGCTCCATGAAATAGGACGGGTCGCGCGCCAGGATCTCCTGTTCCTCGGTGCTCAGCGTCCCGGAATAGGCGTGCCGGTTCGAGGCGAAGAGGATCCACTCGCCGTCCGGCGAATAGGAGCCTTCGGCGTCGTAACCGCGGGCACGCGTGAGGTTGACGGGCTCGCCGCCGGACAGCGGCACCTCGAAGATGTCGTAGTACTCGTCGAAGCTCCATTCGTAGCCGCGGCTCTTGCCCGCCGCGCGCTTGGCGAACTCCTCCTCCTGCTTGGCGAGGGCCTGCGGGTCCGGGTGGCTCGAGGCGAACAGCGCCCGGTCGCCGGCGGGGTGCACCCAGGCGCACGTCGTCTTGCCGGTGCCGGGCGACAGCCGCCGCGTATCGCCCGTCGTCAGATCCAACAGATAGATCTGGTAGAAGGGGTTGTCGGGCTCGCGCTCGCTCTGGAACACCATCTGCGATCCGTCGGCGCTGAAATAGCCCTCGCCGGCGCGCCGCCCCTCGAAGGTCAGCTGGCGCACGTTGGTGATGAGCCGCGACTCGTCCGCTCGCGCAGCGCCGGCCAGCGCCGCGGCGACGGCGGCCGGCAGCAGCGCCGCCGCAAATATCGACAGATTGATCGAGAGATTGCGCCCGCGCGCACCAAAAACCGTGATCACCGCAACATCGCTCCCCGAACGTTGGCCGATTGCCCCGGCCCGTTTTAGCCCCGAACGCCGCCGAGGGAAACTCGCGACTTGCCGCGCCGCCTCGCGACGGCGAAGCCCGGCGACGCCGGGCCGGCGCCGACACAGATTGCACTTGTAAAATGGCCGCGCGCAAGGGAAGGTTACCGGCCCGGCCCGTTCGGCGGGATCGCGAAAAACGTAGCGCGGCGCGCAAGCCGCGCACGCTCAGGGAGGACAGAGACATGCGAATTCTCACAGCATCGATGGCGCTCGCCGTCGGCCTGGCCGCGGGCGGCGCGGCCAACGCCCAGACCGTGGGCATCGCGACATCCAATCCGGGCTCGCTGTTCCACAACATCGGCACCGCGGTCGCGAACGCGGCGAACCGGTCGGGCCTCAGCGCGACGATCCAGCCCGCGACAAGCCCGAACCAGTACATCCCGTTCGTCGCCTCCGGCGGCATCGAGTTCGGCGTCGCCAACCTGCAGGAGGTGAACTACGCGCTCGAGGGCAAGGAATGGTTCGCCGGCGACGGTTTCCCGTCGCTGCGGATCGTCGCCCTGATCATGCCGCTGCGCGAGGCGATCTTCGTGCGCGCCGATTCCGACATCCGCTCGATCGCCGACCTCAAGGGCAAGCCGATGGTCGACGGCTACACCGCCCAGCAGACGATCATCCCGCAGCTCGAGGCGATGTACGCGACGGTCGGCATGACCCGCGACGACATCATCCCGGTCCAAGTGCCGAGCGTCGTCGCGGGTGCGGACGCCTTCATCGCGGGCGAATCGGTCGGCTTCATCTTCGCCCACGGCGCCGGCAAGGTGCGGCAGGCCGATGCCGCGGTCGGCGGGCTGCGCGCGCTGTCGATCGAGAACACCGAGGAGAACCTGCGGCTGATCCGCAAGCACTGGCCCGTCGCCTTCCTCACCGAGATCAAGGCCGGGAGCACGCCGGGCGTCATCGAGACCGCATGGTACATGGCCTATCCGCAGGTCGTCTTCAGCCATGCCGGCGCGTCCGAAGACGCGGTCTACGCGATGACCCGGGCGCTGTACGAGAACAAGCCGCTGCTGGCCGAGACCTTCCGGCCGTTCAACGCCTTCAACCCGCGGGACATGGTCGGCGACCTCGGGCCGTCGCAATACCACCCCGGCGCCCTCCGGTTCTACAAGGAAGTCGGCATCTGGAAGGAGTGACGCCCTGAGATGGCCGCGACGGGCGGAGGAAAGGCCGCGTTCGGCCTTTCCGTCTTCGTCTGGCGTCCGCTCGCCCAGGGCCTCGCAGCCTGCCTGACCCTCGTCGCCGTGCTCTGGGCCCTGGGCGTGCCGCGCCAGGTCGGCCTCGCGCTCTATCCGCAGCAATTCATCGCCGCCATCCTGGCGCTGACCCTGGCGACCGCCTATCTGACGCTGCCGGCGCGGCGGGCCGCGGCGCGCAGGATCGTGCCGTGGTACGACTGCGTCGCGGCGCTCGCCTCGTTCACCGCCGTCGCCTACGTCGCGATCCGCTACCCCGACGTCGTCAACCTCATCTTCGCGCGACCGGCGGCCGCCTATCTGCCGGGGCTCGTCATCATCGTGCTGCTGCTCGAGGCGCTGCGACGGGCGACCGGCTGGGCGCTCACGATCATCGTCAGCC
Organism: Alphaproteobacteria bacterium; assembly: GCA_041584475.1. Lineage (GTDB taxonomy): Bacteria > Pseudomonadota > Alphaproteobacteria > UBA8366 > JADFVY01 > JBFHDX01. The sequence continues at coordinate 31,576 of JBFHDX010000022.1, read as the reverse complement.
TGTTCCTGCTCTACGCGCTGTTCGGCGAACTGGTGCCCGGTCGGCTGCAGGGTCGGCCACAGGACTGGCAGATGCTGGCTGGGTACATGGCGTTCGATTCGAACGGGATCCTCGGCATCCCGATGTCGGTCGCCTCGACCGTCATCGTCGCCTTCATCCTGTTCGGCAGCCTGCTGACGGTGACCGGCGGTTCCAGCTTCTTCACCGATGCCGCGCTCATCGGCATGGGCCGGTTCCGCGGCGGCTCGATGAAGATCGCGGTGCTCGCCTCCGGGCTGTTCGGCTCGATCTCGGGCTCCGCCGTCGCCAACGTCGTCGGCACCGGCGTCGTCACCATCCCGATGATCAAGCGGGACGGCTATCCCGCACACAAGGCCGGGGCCATCGAGGCGGTGGCGTCGACCGGCGGCCAGCTGATGCCCCCGGTGATGGGCGCCGCCGCCTTCCTCATGGCGGAGTTCCTGCAGGTCCCCTATTCGACCGTGGCGCTCGCCGCGCTCGTCCCGGCGCTCCTGTATTACGCGGCGCTGTTCATCCAGGCCGACCTCGAGGCCGCCCATCTCGGCATCGCGCGGGTGCCGCAATCGGCGATCCCGGCGGCGGCGGCGGTACTGCCCGGCCTGCATTTCGCGCTCGCCTTCGCGCTGCTGATCTTCGCCCTGTTCCAGCTGCGCTGGCAGCCCGAGAAGGCGGCCCTGCTCGCCGCGCTGTCCGTCGTCGCCACCTCGCTCCTCATCGGCTACCGGGGCGTCCGCCCGAAGCTCGCCGACCTGCTCGCCGCCTTCCCGGCCACCGGCCGATCGGTCATCGAGATCATCCTCATCTCGGCCGCGGCGGGCATCGTCATCGGCGTGCTCAACGTCACCGGGCTGAGCTTCAACCTGACCTACTCGCTGGTCCAGCTCGGCGGCGGCAACGCGGTCGTGCTGCTGGCCATGTCGGCGGTCGTCTGCATCGTCCTCGGCATGGGCCTGCCGACGCTCGGCGTCTACGTGCTGCTCGCCGCCCTCGTCGCGCCGGCGCTCATCCAGCTGAAGATCGAGCCGATCGCCGCCCATCTCTACGTCCTCTATTTCGGCATGATGTCGATGATCACGCCGCCGATCGCGCTGGCGGCGTTCGCGGCGGCGAGCATCGCCAACGCGCCGGCCATCGCGACGGGTCTCGCGGCGATGAAATTCGGCTGGGCCGCCTACGTCATACCGGTCCTGTTCGTATTCTCGCCGACGCTGATCCTGATGGGCGAGGCGCCGGCCGTCGCCCTCGCCATCGCCACCGCCTGCATCGGCGTGTATCTCGTGTGCGCCGCGCTCGCGGGCTATTTCGCCGACCGTCTGGCGCCGTCACAGCGCCTCCTGTTCGCGTTCTTCGGGCTGATGGCGCTGGTGCCGGCGGATGCCTTCGCCGGCGCCGTCTACAGCGACATCGTCGGTGCCGCGGGCGGACTCGCCGCGATGGCGGTCGAACTCTACCGGGCGCGACGGCGGCGCCCGGCGTCCGCCCGCCAGGCGACGGCCGGCCGGGGAGATGGAAGTTGACTCGGCCGCGGGCGCCGGGGATCGTGTCGGGCACTGACGAGGGAACCGCTCGATGAAGAAGATAGACGTCTTCAACCACATCTGGCCGAAGCCCTTCTTCGAGGCGCTCGTCGCGCATCTCGGCGAGATGACCGACATCGCCATGCGCAGCGGCGCCGTACCGATGATGACCGATCTCGACCGGCGCTTCGCGGTCATGGACATGTTCGGCGAGGACTACGTGCAGATCCTCTCGCTCGCCTCGCCGCCGCTCGAAAAGGTCGCGGGCCCCGAGAAGGCCGTCGAGCTGAGCCGCATCGGCTCGGATTCGATGGCCGAACTCTGCCAGCGCCATCCCGACCGCTTCCCGGGCTTCATCGGCACCGTGCCGATGAACCACCCCGAGGCCATGGTCGGCGAGTCGCGGCGGGCGATCGAGGAGCTCGGCGCGGTCGGCATGCAGATCTTCAGCAATGTCGACGGAAGACCGCTCGACCTGCCGGAGTTCGAGCCCTTCTTCGAATTCATGGCAAGGACAGGCAAGCCGGTATGGTTGCACCCGGCGCGCGGCGAAAACTTCCCCGACTATCTCAGCGAGAGCCGCTCCGAATACGAGATCTGGTGGACGTTCGGCTGGCCGTACGAGACCTCGGCGGCGATGGCGCGCCTCGTCTTCTCGCGCGTGTTCGACCGATATCCGGATCTGAGGATCATCACCCACCACGCGGGCGGCATGGTGCCGTTCTTCGAGGGCCGCGTCGGGCCGGGCTGGGACCAGATGGGCAAGCGCACGACGAACCGCGATCTCGGCGCGGTGCGCAAGGCGCTGCAGCGGCCGCACCTCGACTATTTCCGCGAGTTCTATGCCGACACCGCCAGCTTCGGCTCGCAGCGGGCGATCGAGCATGCGCTGGCGTTCTTCGGCGACGACCGCGTGCTGTTCGCCTCCGACGCCCCGTTCGACCCGGAAGGCGGGCCGATGTACATCCGCGAGACCATTGCCGCGATCGAGCGCATGGACATCACCTCCGAACAGCGCCGCAAGATCTACCAGGACAACGCCGCCACGCTGCTCGGGCTCGAGCTCTGACAGCGACGGATGAAGGGTCCCGCGGAGCGCGCCTACGAGGTCGTCATCGCCGGCGGCGGACCGGTCGGCATGGGGCTCGCCATCGAGCTCGGCCAGCGCGGCGTGCGCTGCGCCGTCGTCGAGCGGAACGAGCATCTCTCGCCGATCCCCAAGGGCCAGAACCTGACCCAGCGGACCATGGAGCACTTCCATTTCTGGGGTGTCGAGGCGCAGCTGCGGGCCGCGCGTACGGTACCGAAGGATTACGGCATCGGCGGGCTGACCGCGTACGGCACGCTGCTCGGCGGCCATCATTACGACTGGCTGCGCCGCGAGCTCGTGCGGCCGTTCTACTTCACCGACAACGAGCGGCTGCCGCAATACGCCACCGAGGCGGTCCTGCGCCGGCGTGCCGGCGCCCTCGAGAGCGTCGACATCCTCTATGGCTGGCGCGCCGAGACGGTGACGCAGGATGCGGAGGGTGCGAGCCTCGAGATCGCCGCGGATCGGGGCCCGGCGCGCCGCACGTTGCGGGGCCGCTACGTCGTCGGCTGCGACGGCAGCCGCTCGGCGGTGCGGGAGGCGGCGGGGATCACCCAGACCCGTTCGGATCACGACCGGCTCATGGTGCTGCTCGTCTTCCGCTCGACGCGCCTGCACGCGCTGCTCGAGCGGTTTCCCGGCAAGTCGTTCTACTGCGTGCTCGACCCGGACCTGAAGGGTTACTGGAAATTCTTCGGCCGCGTCGACCTCGGCACCAGCTGGTTCTTCCATGCGCCGGTGCCGCACGGCACGACAGCGGACAATTTCGACTTCCGCGCGTACCTGCACGGGGCGGTCGGCGCCGAGTTCGACATCGAGCTGGACCATGTCGGATTCTGGGACCTGCGCTTCGCCGCCGCCGACTCCTACCGGGCCGGCCATATCTTCGTCGCCGGGGACGCCGCGCACAGCCACCCCCCTTACGGCGCTTACGGCGTCAATACGGGTTTCGAGGATGCACGCAATCTCGGCTGGAAGCTTGCCGCGGTGCTGCGCGGTTGGGGCGGTGCCGGCCTGCTCGACTCCTACGACGCCGAGCGCCGGCCCGTATTCCTGTCCACCGCGCGCGACTTCATCGAGCACGCGATTTCCGCCGACCGGGATTTCCTCGCCGCCTTCGATCCCGCACGCGACCGCGCCGCCTTCGAGCGCGAATGGGCGGCCCGCGCCTCGGGAGCCCAGGCCGAGGTGCATTCGTACGAGCCCAACTATGCCGGCTCACCGATCGTGTTCGGGCCAGCCGGCGCCGAGAGCAGTGCCCGCGGCGAGCACGCATACGCCGCGCGCGCCGGTCACCACCTGGCGCCGCAACCGCTGTCATCGGGTGCCAACATCTACGAGGCGCTGGGCGACGGGTTCACGCTCGTGGCGCTCGACGCCGACGGGAGCATCGTCGACGCCTTCGCAGCGGCCGCGCGGGCGCGCCGCGTGCCGCTCGAAACCGTCGCCGACAGCCGCGCCGGCGGGCGCGAGCGCTACGAGGCCGGCCTCGTCCTCGTGCGTCCCGACCAGTTCGTCGCCTGGGCGGGCGACGGCGACGGCGCGGATCCGGGCGAGATCATCGCCCGTGCCGCCGGGTTCTGAGCGCCCCGACGCACCGCGCCAGCGCGGCGGCAGGCGGTGCCGCGGGTCCGGGCTGTCGATCAGATTTCTTCGCGTCGAGACGAAGCGAGGCTGGCGGAGGGGGTGGGATTCGAACCCACGGTACGCAAAGCGCACAACGGTTTTCGAGACCGCCCCGTTCGACCACTCCGGCACCCCTCCGCTGCGGGCGCCCCGATGGGCGCGGGGAACCTAACGGAAAGCCCTGTGGACTGCAAGCCGCTGCATCCGTCACATGGGCCCGGCGAATCGGCGGTCAATAAGGCCCCGCGGTTTTGTTTCCAAATTGTTAACCATCCCTGTTGATAATTAACCATTGGGCGGCCGGCACAACGCAATGCGGCGGTGGCGCCGCGAACGCCCGAGATTCTGGAACGGGGGGATCGACCCGCCGTGAACAAGGCGGATTCCTCGATGACGCTCGACCGGATCCGCTTGCGTTTCGCGGACCCGGAGATCGAGCGGGCATTCCGGCAGGACTACGCCCGGCAAACCGTCGCCGTGATCCGTCTGGCGCTTGTCGTCGGCATCGTCGTCTACGGCCTGTTCGGCCTGCTCGACTATATCGTCGCGCCCGACCACTACGGTACGCTGTGGCTGATCCGCTTCGGGTTCGTCATTCCGGTGGTGACGGCGATCTACTTCTATACCTACAGCCGCCATTTCCCGCGCTTCGGCGAGCCCGTCTTCGCCGTCGGCATGGCGGTCGTGGGGACCGGGATCGTCGCCATGACCGCGGTGCTGCCGGAACCGGTAAACGGCCACTATTACGCGGGCCTGATCCTCGTCCTGATCTACTGCTCCACGCTGGTGCGGCTGAGCTACCAGCTCGTCATCGCGATCGCCGTCACGCTGGTCGTGCTCTACGAAGTCGTCGCCGTCAGCATCAATCCGGTGCCGCCGGAGACGCTGATCGGCAACAATTTCTTCCTGATCTCGGCGTCGGCGATGGCGATCCTGATCGCCTACCTGCACGAATACTACATCCGCCGCAATTACCGTCATACCAGGATGCTGGTCGACGAGAAGGTCCGGTCCGTCGAGCTGATGATGGAGGCGCGGGCCGCCAACCGGGCGAAGACGCAGTTTCTTGCCAACATGAGCCACGAGCTGCGCACGCCGCTCAACGCCATCATCGGCTTCTCCGAGGTGATGCGCGACCAGATGTTCGGGCCGCTCGGCTCGGAGCGCTACCAGTCATATGCCGACGACATCTTCCAGAGCGGCAGTTTCCTGCTGCAGATCATCAACGACATCCTCGACCTCTCGCGCGCCGAGGTCGGCCAGCTGACCCTGAACGAGACATCGTTCGACATGGTCGCGACGATCGACCAGTGCCTGCGTCTGTTCCGCGATCAGGCCGCGGGCGCCGGCATCCGCCTCTCCGTGCGCGATCTGCCGCACGAGGTGCGGGTCCACGGCGACGAGCGACTGTTGCGCCAGGCGCTGGCGAACGTGATCTCGAACGCCATCAAGTTCACGCAGAAGGGTGGGGCGGTGACCATCGACGTGGCGCAGGAGGCCGACCGCAGCATCGAGATCAACATCGTCGACACCGGCACCGGCATCGCCCCCGACGAGATCGACCTGGTGACGCAGCCGTTCGTGCAGCTGGCCAACGCCTACACGCGCGAACACGCCGGAGCGGGTCTCGGCCTGCCGCTGGCGAAGCGGACCCTCGAACTGCACGGCGGGGATCTGCGGATAGATAGCCGGCCGGGCATCGGCACGACGGTCACCCTGACGTTGCCGGCGGAGCGGATCCGCACGTCACACAGGTTGAGCGCCTAGGCTCCGCGTCCGGACACGGTCAGTCGCTCACGGCTTGCGGACCGAGAGCATGAAGACATGTCCCGTCGGATCGACGTCGAGCGTCGCGTCGACCGCGTCCAGCCCCTCGATCATCGACCACATCTCCTGCTCGGACCTGTAGTTGAGGCTCCAGTCGCAGAGATATTCCATGGGCCACAGCGGACTGGTCTCGCAGCGCCGCATGCTGCCGACGAGCAGCTCGCCGCCCGCTTCCAGCCGACCGTAGAGCTTGGCCACGACCCGAGCCGCGCGCCGCTCGGTGAGATAGTCGACCAGCCCGAGGCTGTAGATCAGGTCTTGCGGCGGCAGCGATTCGTACAGCTTGCGATCGGTAATCAGATTGGCGAACGAGGTGTGCAGGCACTGCACCGAAGCGCGCGCACCGGGATGCATCGTATGGGGATATATCCGGCTGTGCGCATGCGACAGCGCGTCGCGGTCCTGGTCGATCAGCGTGAACTCGACCGCGCGCGGGGGGACGCCGGCCTCGAGGACGTTCTGCACCTCCTGGGCCGGCCCCGAACCGACGCTGGTCACGCGCAGCGGCCCCGGTGCGGCGCGCCGGCGCTCGACCATGCGGACGATCGCGTCGCGCGCCAAGACCATGCGCGTCGCCACGCATTCCGCCGTGCGAACGCCGAGCCGGTGGATCAGCTTGGCGAAGCCCGTATCGCCCAGTGCCTGCCAGCTGTAGACATAGTTCATCAGCTCGTAGTCGCCGGCGTAGCCGAGCGGCTTCTCGTAGGCCCGGCGGCAGAAGGGCGCGACACCGACCGCCGGCGTCAGCACCATCTCGGTGAACCGCTTGGTGGCCCGGACCACCGTGGGATCGTGCTCGATCGCCATCGCGGCGGCGTTGCCGCGGAGCCAGATTTCCTTCCACTCGGGCATCGCCTTCGTCTCGCATTCCGCGAGCACGTCCGAGGCGAGCGACGGCGCAAGCACCGCGTGTCCGTTCATCTTGCGACTGAGCCGCTCGAACACCGACTCGTATCGCCGCAGGAAGTAGAGCGCGTCCGCAACGAGCATGCGGTATTCCGCCGGTACCAGATCGACATCCGATCTGAGCCAGCCGTGCAGCTCGCTGCGCGCCGCCAGATCCTTGTGGCGGGCAACCAGCTCGGAGATATCCAGGCACCCCGAGGTAAAGCCGAGCCCGACCTTGATGCCGGCCGGTATCGGCTGCGTCCGGCAAACCCGCGCCGTCGCCTCGAAGAGCACTTCATCATCGAGCCGCAGCCGCAGCGAAACCTCGGAGCCGGGCTCCGGTTGCCAGGGTTCGGCCGCACCGGCGCAGGCCGAGAGTCCGGTCATGCTGACGTCGTCGAGCGCCAGCAACGCGCCGTCGACTTCGACCTCCGGTGCCACCTGGTTGAAAAGATCCCGGGCCCTGTATCGTTCCGCCCGGTAGTAGATCTGCCGGCCGCTGGCGCCGGTCAACTCCTCATACGTGCGCATAGCCCTGCCCCATGTCTGTCCCTTCCGTTTTCGACCGGAATGCGGCGGCCCGTCGTTCTCGTTATCTGGACCGCCCCGAGACCTGCCGTGGCTTGCGAATTCTTCCCGGGCATACCAGCCTCCCGGGCGAATCGTTTTAACCTTTCTTAATGTGTCTCTATCTTAATGGATTTGGTAACAAATTGTTAACCGGTTTTTTCTGTTTTTTTCGAAACCCGTTGGCGACCAAGGGATACGGACGTATTGCGCCGGGCAATATGGACCCATGGGTTGATTCCCGGGCGCCGTTCTGCCCGCCGTCGGCCGCGCCGAGGTTACCCGTCGCACAGGCCCCGGTCGGCCGTCGCGGGTCTTGCGGCGGGACGGCGACCCGTGCCGCCCTCGCGCCGTCGCACATCCCGGTTGACAGCGTGCGGCGCCTGAATATAGTGCCGCCACGCTGTTGATCGCGGGCCCGCGCGGCCCGCCTTTTGGTTTGCCTCGCCGGGGCGCGGAAGCGTGCCGATGCGGGAGCCGACCCGGGCATACGAAAGCGGATCGCATGTACGCAGTTATCAGGACCGGCGGCAAGCAATACAAGGTCGCCAAGAACGACGTGATCCTGGTCGAGCGGTTGGCCGGCGACGCGGGATCGACCGTCGAGCTCGACGAGGTGCTGCTGGTCGGCGACGAAAACGGCCAGACTGTCGGTGCCCCGATGGTCGAGGGCGCGCACGTCGCGGCGACCGTATTGGAGCACACGAAGGGCACAAAGATCATCGTTTTCAAGAAGAAGCGGCGAAAGAGCTACCGCCGCAAGCAAGGCCACCGGCAACAGCTGACCGCCCTGCGCATCGTCGATATCGTCACCGGCGGTCGCAGGAAGGCCGCGGCAAAGGCGGCGGAGCCGAAAGCGGCCGAACCGAAGGTCGCCGAGAAAGCCCCCAAGCAGGCCGAGCCGAAGGACGTGAAAAAGGCCGAGGCGAAGCAACCCGAACCCAAGAAAGTCGAGTCGAAACAGGCGGCGGTGAAAGAGCCGGAGGCCAAGAAAGCCGACGTGAAGAAGCCCGAGGCGAAGAAGGCCCCGGCCAAGAAGGCGGCGCCCGCCAAGAAGACCGAAGTGAAGAAGCCGGCTGCGAAGAAGGCGGAATCGAAGAAGCCGGCCGCGAAGAAGGCCCCGGCCAAGAAGGCGGAATCGAAGAAGGCGGAAACGAAGAAAGCGGCGAAGCCTGCAACGGCGAAGAAGGCCCCGGCCAAGAAGGCCGCGGCGAAGAAGGCGCCGGCGAAGAAACCGTCGGCCAAGAAGGATTGAGGAGTAACCAGCCATGGCTCACAAGAAGGCGGGCGGCAGCTCGAGAAACGGTCGCGATTCCGCGGGGCGTCGGCTCGGCGTCAAGAAGTTCGGCGGCGAGGCCGTCGTGCCCGGCAACATCATCGTGCGCCAGCGCGGCACCAAGGTGCATCCGGGCGACAATGTCGGGATCGGCAAGGACCACACGATCTTCGCGCTGACCGAGGGTCGCGTGAAGTTTCGCCGGACGCGCGATCGCACGCTGGTCTCGGTGGAGCCGTCGAGCTGAACACACGCCCGGCGGCGCAGCGCTTGATCAGGGGGAATGCGCCGCATTCCCCCTTTTCCGTCGTACGGATCGGACAGGATGAGATTTCTCGACGAGGCGAAGGTGTATATCAGGAGCGGCGACGGCGGCGCCGGCTGCCTGAGCTTCCGTCGCGAGAAGTTCGTCGAGTTCGGCGGTCCCGACGGCGGTGACGGCGGGCGCGGCGGCGACGTCATCGCGATCGCCGTCGAGGGGCTCAACACGCTCATCGACTATCGGTACCGCCAGCACGTCAAGGCGCAGAAGGGCCGCCCGGGCATGGGGCGGCAGCGCACGGGCGCCAACGGCAAGCCGGCGTTCCTGAAGGTGCCGGTCGGCACCGAGATCCTCGACGACGACACCGGGGAGCCCATCGCCGACCTCACCGAAATCGGTCAGCGCGCCGTGCTGCTGGAGGGCGGTGACGGCGGTTTCGGCAACCTGCACTACAAATCCTCGACCAACCGCGCGCCGCGGCGGGCCGACCCGGGGTTCCCGGGCCGGGAGATGCGGATCCGGCTGCGCCTCAAGCTGATCGCCGACGCCGGCCTGGTCGGCCTGCCCAATGCCGGCAAATCGACGTTGCTGGCGGCGAGCTCGCGCGCCAGACCGAAGATCGCCGACTATCCGTTCACGACGCTGCATCCGCAGCTCGGCGTCGTTTACGTCGCAGGCGAGGAATTCGTGCTCGCCGACATCCCGGGCCTGATCGAGGGCGCCCATAAGGGACACGGGCTGGGCGACCGCTTCCTCGCCCATGTCGAGCGATGCCGCGTCCTGCTTCACCTCGTCGACGGGACGAGCGACGACGTCACCGATGCCTACCGTACGGTCCGCCGCGAACTCGAGGCGTACGGCGCAGGCCTCGCCGAAAAGCCCGAAATCGTCGCGCTCAACAAGTGCGACGCCCTCGACGAGCGGACGATCGCGGAACGGCGCGCCGCGCTGGCCGCCGTGACGAAGAGCGCCGTGCACGCCATCTCCGGGGCCACCGGGCTCGGCCTGCGGCCGGTGCTTTCGGCGTTGCTCGCGCGCATCCGCGACAGCCGCGCCGACGAGCGCGCGGCGGCGACCGCTGCGGACGATGTCGAGGAGGAGGGCTGGACGCCATGACCGGCGCCGTCGATCGCATCGTGCGCGCCAAGCGTGTCATCATCAAGATCGGCTCCGCGCTGCTGGTCGACGAGGCGAGCGGCAAGATCCGACACGACTGGCTTGCGGCGCTGGCCGAGGATATCGCCGCGCTGCATGCCCGCGGCCAGCAGGTCGCGGTCGTGTCCTCGGGCGCCATCGCGGTGGGTCGGAGACATCTCGGCCTGACCGGGCGGGCGCTGCGCCTTGAGGAGAAGCAGGCCGCCGCCGCAACCGGCCAGATCCGGCTGGCGCACGCCTATCAGGAAGCGCTGGCCCGGCACGATATCACGGTCGCCCAGGTGCTCGTCACGCTCGACGACACCGAGGAGCGACGGCGGCACCTGAACGCGCGCAGCACGCTCAACCAGCTGATCGCGCTGGGCGCGGTGCCGCTGATCAACGAGAACGACACGGTCGCCACGCAGGAGATCCGCTATGGCGACAACGACCGGCTGGCGGCGCGCGTCGCGGCGATGATCAGCGCCGACCTGCTGATCCTGCTGTCCGACATCGACGGCATGTACGAGGCCGACCCGCGCAAGGTCCCGGACGCCAAACACATCCCCGAGATCCGCGAGATCACGCCGGAGATCGAGGGCATGGCGGGGGCGGCACCCGAGGGCTATTCCTCCGGCGGCATGATCACCAAGGTTCAGGCAGCGAAGATCGCGCTCGGCGGCGGCTGCGACATGGTGCTGAGCGAAGGACACTCGCTGCATGCCGTGCGGCGGCTGCTCGAGGGCGGCCGCTGCACCTGGTTCATCGCCTCGGCGAACCCACGCACGGCGCGCAAGCGCTGGATCGGCGGTTCGCTCAAATCGTCCGGCACGATCGTCATCGACGACGGCGCCGCCCGGGCGCTGAAACGCGGCGGCAGCCTGCTCCCGGCCGGTGTCGTCTCGGTCAAGGGCCGCTTCGAGCGCGGCGACCTCGTCACGCTGCGCCGCGTCGACGGGAGCGAAATCGGCCGTGGCCTGTGCGCCTACTCGAACGACGACGCCGCCCGCATCGCCGGACACAAGACCCGTGATATCGAGACGATTCTCGGCTATCGTGGCCGGGACGAGCTCATCCACCGGGACGATCTCGTCCTCGATTGACGCAGGCGACGGAACGCTGCAGGCAGACGACCATGACGAACGTGACCGCCCTCAAGTCGGCCGACATCGCAAGCGAGATGCGGCGTATCGCCGAGGCGGCGCGAGCTGCCGCGCGCGTGCTCGCGCTGGCGGACGAGTCGTCGCGCAATGCGGCACTGAGCGGCGCGGCCGCCGCGATCCGTGACGAGGCGGGCAGGATCGCCGAAGCGAACGCCAAGGACATGGCGTTCGCCCGCAAGAAGGGGCTTTCGCCGGCAATGCTCGACCGGCTCGAGCTGACGCCGGAACGCATCGAGGCCATGGCCGCCGGGCTCGAGGCGGTGGCCGGACTGCCCGACCCGCTCGGTCGCGTGCTCGCCGAATGGGAGCGGCCGAACGGGCTGCGCATCGCCCGCGTCCGCGTGCCGCTCGGCGTAATCGGCATCATCTACGAGTCGCGCCCGAACGTTACCGCCGACGCTGGCGGGCTTTGCCTGAAGGCCGGTAACGCGGCGATCCTGCGCGGCGGATCGGAGAGTTTCCACTCCTCGACGGCGATCGCCGACTGCCTGCGTGCGGGGCTGCGCCATGCCGGCCTGCCCGAAGCCGTCATCCAGATGCCGCCGACCCGCGATCGCGCGGCCGTCGGCGCGATGCTGACGATGCCGGACCTGATCGACGTCATCGTGCCGCGCGGCGGCCGTTCGTTGATCGAGCGGGTGATGGCGGAGTCGCGCGTGCCGGTGCTCGCGCATCTCGAGGGTATCTGCAGCGTCTACGTGCACAGCAGCGCCGATCCGGCGATGGCGCGCCATATCACGCTCAACGCCAAGATGCGGCGGACCGGCATCTGCGGCGCCGCCGAGAACCTGCTGATCGACCGTGCAGTCGCGGCGGCGCAGCTGCCCGGCATCGTCGACGAGCTTGCGGCGGCGGGATGCGAGGTGCGCGGCGACGACGAGGCGCGGGCCATCGATGCGCGGGTCGTAGCGGCGAGCGAGGCGGACTGGGAGACGGAATATCTCGATGCGATCATCGCCGTGAAGCTGGTCGACGGCGTCGACGCGGCGATCGATTTCATCAACACGCACGGATCGCACCACACGGATTCGATCGTCACCGACGAGGCCACGGCGGCCGAACGCTTCCTCGAACGCGTCGACAGCAGCATCGTCATGCATAACGCCTCGACGCAGTTCGCCGACGGCGGCGAGTTCGGGATGGGTGCGGAAATCGGCATCTCGACCGGACGGCTGCATGCGCGCGGGCCGGTCGGCACCGAGCAGCTGACGACCTACAAGTACGTGGTGCGGGGTTCCGGCCAGACGCGGCCCTGACCGGGTGGCCCCGCGACGCCCTCGCTGCACCGCTGCGCCCCTGAACGGCCGTCGGGCCGTCTCCGGCGCGTGCGTTCAGGCGCCCGTGAGGCTGTGCCGGAGGGTTGCGATTTCGCCTTCCAGCCGGCCCTTTTCGCGGCCGAGCGCGAGCAGGCGTTCGTACATGCCGTCGCGCTCGTACTTGCTCAGCGGGCGTTTCTTGCCGGCGTCGTCGACGACGTAGCCCTGGTCGAGGCTCTCGCGGACCGCGCCAATCTCCTCGTCGACCTTGGCCAGCTCGACCTCGAGCCGGCGGATTTCCTTCTTGGTGCGGTAAACCTCCTGGCCGGCGAGATAGCCCTGCATGAACGGCCCTTCGAGGTGGGCCGGGCAAACGCCGCTGTAGCTGTAACCCCGTTCGCCCTGGTAGTAGCCGCGTTCACGCGTGCAGAACGATTCGAGGCCGCGCATCCGGCCCTGTGCATAGCGTTCGGCATCGGGGGCGACGCCATAGTCGGCGCACGCCTTGCGGTGCGTCCCCAAGCGCGACAGCGGCTGGCCGCGCGACCCGTCCTCGACACCGATCGCATACCAGTCGGCGGCGAGGCATTCCTCCTCGGAAAGGCTTGCACACGCCGTCAGGACGAGGAGGACGATCAACAGCGCCGGCAAGGCGCCGGTCAGGCCGATTCGGGGTTTCCCGTCGCCGTCGCGCCGCAGACCGGCAGCGTCGGCCATCGCGAAACCGTGGAGTCGATGATAGGACACCGCACGTACCCCCTTGCTTGCGGTCCGGCGGGCCAACAGGCCCGGGCCAATCGACCCGCCCGCCCGGCTTTGCCACTGGTGCCCCTGTGATACCCGGGCGTGTTGAAGAAAGCGTTAACCGCAGGGGGTTTGCGGCGACGCCGGTCCCGCGACCCCGCTGCCGCGGATTACCGCTTCTTAATCATTTCGCGAGACCATGGAGTTGACGCGCCGGCGGCCCTTGACCGCCGCAGCGGGGAATCGGTCGCGGATACGAGCAAGAGGCGGAGGACGAGACGCACGCCCCCAGTTCGCATGACCTGCATCGCAGACGGTTTGCAATGACGGCAATCCGTGCGAAAACCGTTCACCGCGTTACGGAGCCTTTCAGCGCACGGCGGCTATGCGATGACGTCCCGGATCCCGCACCGGCTTTCCGCGCCGGTCCTGCGCGGACAAGCCTCGTTCGTGCGGATCGGGTTGCTCGGCGGATCGTTCAACCCGGCCCACGAGGGGCATCTCTATGTCAGCCGGGAGGCGCTCCGCCGTCTCGGCCTCGACCAGGTCTGGTGGCTGGTATCGCCGCAGAATCCGTTGAAACCGGCGGCCGACATGGCGTCGTTCGCGACGCGCCTGGCGGGCGCGCGAGCGCTGGCTCGCGACCGCCGGATACGAGTCAGCGACCTCGAGTCGCGGCTCGGCACGCGCTATACCGTAGACACGATTCGGGCGCTGCGCCGGCGGCGCTGCAGGATCCGGCTGGTCTGGCTAATCGGCGCGGACAACCTCGAGCAGCTGCCGCGGTGGCGTCACTGGCAGAGCCTTTTCCGGCTTGTTCCCATTGCGGTTTTCGCCCGCGATCCCTATTCTTTGCGGGTGCTGTCAGGCGCGGCGGCACGGCGCTATGCCCGTCACCGCGTCGCCGAACGGGCAGCGCGCACGCTGGCCGATCGCAGACCACCGGCATGGGTGTTCCTCCACGTCCGCGAGCATCCAGCGTCGGCGTCGGCCATCCGGCGATCCCGCCGGCGGTCGGCTGCGGTCGGGCGGAACGAGCCGGGCAAGGAGATTGAGCGGAAACAGTCGAAGAGGACATAGCCATACCAAGCAATCCGGGGAAGCCGCAGCGCTCCCAAAACCTCTTGGCGGCGATTCTTGCGTCGCTGGAGGACGACAAGGCGGAAAACGAGATCGTCATCGATCTTTCGGGGAAATCCACCTTGGCAGACTATATCGTGATCGCCTCCGGGCGGTCGCAACGTCAGGTCGGCGCCATGGCCGACCACCTTCTCGAAAAACTGAAGAAGGCCGGGGTCAAGTCGGTATCGACCGAGGGCCAGCCGCAATGCGACTGGGTGCTCGTCGATGCCGGCGACGTCGTCGTCCACCTGTTTCGACCCGAGGTTCGCGAGTTCTACAAGCTCGAGAAGCTGTGGGGACTGAACACCGCCGCGATTGGTGGCCAGGCCGCGGCCGGCGGCTGAGCGCCGCCCGGAATGCGGCTCGAGATCATCGCCGTCGGGCGGGCCAGGGCCGGGCCCGAGCGCGATCTCTACGACAAATACGCCAAACGGGTCACCTGGCCGCTGCGACTGCGCGAAATCGAGGAGAAGCGGCCGCTTCCTCCGGCCGAGCTAAAGAACCGAGAGGGGGAACTCATTCTGGCGGCCGTTCCGGAGAATTCGGTCGTTCTGGCCCTCGACGGGGGCGGGCGCAGCTATCGGAGCGAGGCCTTCGCCCGGCTCCTTGCCGATATCCGGAACGAGGGCCGGGCCTGTGCCGTCTTCGTCATCGGCGGCGCGGAGGGCCTGTCGGTCCCGGTGCGCGACCGCGCCGATCGCCTGATCGCTTTTGGCCGGCAGACCTGGCCGCACATGCTGGTCCGCGCCATGCTGGCGGAGCAGATCTACCGCGCGCAGCAGATCATCGCCGGACATCCCTATCACCGTGGCGGAACGGCGTGACAGCGTTTGTAAGCGCCGACGAGACGGGCTATAACTCGCCGCCGATGGAGACCGTTTGCGAATGCCGATAGGGACGAACGCGCGACCGCGCCCGGTGGTGCTCTGCATCCTCGATGGCTGGGGTGAACGCGACGACACCGAATACAACGCGATCGCCCAGGCCGAAACACCGGTCTGGGTCCGGTTCAAGGCGACGCGGCCGGCGTCGCGCATCGATGCGTCGGGGGACGAGGTCGGGCTGCCGGACGGGCAGATGGGCAACTCCGAGGTCGGACACATGAATATCGGCGCCGGCCGCATCGTCATGCAGGAGCTGCCGCGCATCAATCGCGCCGTCGCGGATGGATCGCTGGCGGCGAACACGGTACTCGCGGATTTCATCGCCGCCTTGCGCCGATCGGGAGGAACGGCCCAGCTGATGGGACTCGTGTCGCCGGGGGGTGTCCATTCGCACCAGGATCAGATCGCGGCGCTGGCGAACATTCTCGCCGACGAGGGTCTGCCCGTGGCCTTGCATGCCTTCCTCGACGGCCGCGATACGCCGCCGTCGAGCGCCCGCGACTATGTCGCGCGGCTGATCGCCGCGGCGCCGGGGGCGCGCGTTGCGACGGTCGCGGGCCGCTACTACGCGATGGACCGCGACAAGCGCTGGGAGCGGGTGGCGAAGGCTTACGACGCCCTCGTCGAGGGCAAGGGGGAACGCGCCCCCGACGCAATTGCGGCGATCGACGCCGCCTACGCGCGCAAACAAACCGACGAATTCGTTGTGCCGACGGTGGTCGACGATTACGCGGGCATGCGCGACGGCGACGGCATCCTGATGGCCAATTTCAGGGCCGACCGGGTGCGCGAGATCCTCGCTGCGCTGCTCGATCCGGGTTTCGACGGGTTCGCGCGACCACGCAGGGTGAGCTTCGCGGCCGCCGCCGGCATGGTCGAGTACTCCGACCATCTTGCCGGCCTCATGGGCGCGCTGTTCCCGCCGCAGACCCTCGACAACGTGCTGGGCAGCGTCATCGCCGACGCCGGCCTGAACCAGCTGCGCATCGCCGAAACCGAGAAATACGCGCACGTGACGTTCTTCCTCAATGGCGGCCGCGAAGCCGAGTTCGCCGGCGAGGATCGGATCCTCGTGCCGTCGCCGAAGGTCGCGACCTACGACCTGCAGCCGGAGATGTCGGCACCGGAGGTCACCGACCGGCTGGTCGAGGCCGTCGCCGGCGGCAAGTACGATCTCATCGTCGTCAACTACGCGAACACCGACATGGTCGGGCACACCGGCGATATGGCCGCAGCCGTCGCCGCGGTGGAAGCCGTCGATGCCTGTCTCGGCCGCCTCGAGGCGGCGGTGCGCGATGCCGGCGGCGCGCTGCTGATCACCGCCGACCACGGCAACGCGGAATATATGCACGACGCCGAAACGGGCCAGCCGCACACCGCGCACACGCACAATCTGGTCCCGCTGATCCTCGCCGTCGGCGGACCGCCGTCGGCCCGCATCCTGGACGGGCGCCTGGCGGACATCGCGCCGACCGTGCTCGAGCTCATGGGGCTGCCGCAGCCCGCCGAAATGACGGGCCGCTCGAGGATCCAGCATCGTGGTGAAAAGCGTGCCGCGGGCTGACCTCCTGTGCGGCGTGCTGCTGGTCGCCGGCACATTGCTGACCGCCGCCGCGCAGCCCGCGGCCGGCGCCGAAAAAGAGGATTTGCGGCAGGTCGAGGAGCAGCTTGCGGCGGACAAGGCGCGCGCCGCGGCGCTGGAACGCGAACGGCGCCAGGCGACCCGGGAACTCGCGACGCTCCGTCAGGAGGCGATCGCCGCGGCAAAGAAGGCGCAGCAGCACGAGTCGCGACTGATCGAGCTCGAAGCGACGCTGCGCGACCTCGGCACGAGGGAAGACCGTGCGCGCCAGTCGCTGCGGCAACGCAATCAGGAAATGTCGGGGACGCTTGCGGCGCTCGAGCGCATCTCGCGCAACCCGCCGCAGACGATGTTCTCATTTCCCGGGGCCCCGAAGCGCATGATTCGCAGCGCCATGCTGTTGCGCGCCGCGCTGCCGCGGCTGCGCAGCGAGGCCGACGACCTCGCGGCCGAGCTCGACGAGCTCGATCGCATTCGCGCGGAGACCCGGGTCAAATTGGTCGCGGTCGAACGGGAGACGACCGAGCTGGAGCGCGAGCAGGACCGTCTTGCCGGCGTGCTGCGGCGCAAGAACACGCTCTTGAAACAGACGGAGTCGGAGCGTCGCGAGGTCGCGCGGCGGCTGCAGAACCTGGCCGAGCGCGCGGAGTCGATTCGCGAGCTGTTGGCGCAGATCGAGGCGGAACGCGAACGTCGCGAGGAAGAGGAGCGCAAACGCCGGGAAGCCGAGGCGGCGCAGCTGGACGAGGGCGGCGGCGCGGGCGACATGCCTGCACTGGCGAGGCCCGATGGTCTGCGCCCGTTCCCGATCGACGGGACGATCTCACTGCCGACGACCGCACCGATGCTGCGCCAATATGGCGAACGCAACAGGCTCGGTCAGACGGAACGCGGCATCACCTTCGCCACGCGCCCGGGTGCGCAGATCGTCGCGTCCTACGATGGCCGGGTCGTGTTCTCGGGACCGTTCGAAGGCTACGGGCGCATCTTGATCATCGAACATGACGGCGGATACCATACGTTGTTGGCAGGGCTCGACCGGCTGGACACGTCGGTGGGTCAGTGGGTATTGGCCGGCGAGCCGGTGGGCTCGACCGGGTCGGAAACGTTGGACGCCCTCGGTGAATCCCGGGGCCTTTATCTCGAGCTGAGGCGCAGGGGCCAACCGATCAATCCTTGGCGCTGGATTGCCGGCGCCATTCAAAATAGGACGAGTGGATAATGCCAGAGTTCCGCAGGACCGCGCTCATCGCGGTATTCGTAGCAACGGGTCTGATCGGCTGGGGACAGGCCGTCCCGGCGCAGGAGACGAGTTCCGAGACCTACCGCCAGCTGCAGCTGTTCGGGGATGTCTTCGAGCGGGTCCGCGAGGACTATGTCGAGCAGATCTCGGACGAAACGCTGATCGAGGCGGCGATCCAGGGAATGCTGTCGAGCCTCGACCCGCACTCAAGCTATCTCAACCCCAAGAACTACCGCGACATGCGAATCCAGACGCGCGGCGAGTTCGGCGGCCTCGGTATCGAGGTGACGATGGAGGGCGGCTACGTGAAGGTGGTTTCGCCGATCGACGATACGCCGGCGTTTCGCGCCGGAATCAAGGCGGGCGACCTGATCACGCACCTCGACGGCGAGCCGGTGCTGGGGCTCAACCTGAGCCAGGCGGTCGAGAAGATGCGCGGCGCCGTGGGGACCGCCATCAAGCTGACGATCCTCCGCGAAGGCGTGGAGCCGTTCGACGTCTCGATCACGCGCGACCGCATCCAGATCCAATCGGTCCGCTTCGAGGCCAAGGACGACGTCGGCTTCATCCGCATCACCAACTTCAGCGAGCAGACCGAGGCCGGGCTTCTTCAGGCGGTGCGCGAGCTGCGGCAGCAGATCGGCAACAGGCTGGTCGGTTTCGTCCTCGACCTGCGCAACAATCCGGGCGGCCTGCTCGACCAAGCGGTCGCCGTCACCGATGCATTTCTCGAGCGCGGAGAGGTCGTGTCGACCCGCGGCCGGCGCGAAGAGGCCGCCCAGCGTTTCAACGCGAGTCCCGGCGACGTCGCCGAGGGCCTGCCGCTCGTCGTACTGATCAATGCCGGTTCGGCATCGGCCTCGGAAATCGTCGCCGGCGCGCTGCAGGACCACCGCCGGGCCATCCTCGTCGGCACCAAGACGTTCGGCAAGGGTTCGGTACAGACGATCATTCCGCTCGGCCGCGACGGGGCCATGAAACTGACGACGCAGCGCTACTACACGCCATCGGGACGATCGATCCAGGCAACGGGGATCGAGCCCGACATTCGGGTTCGCCAGGCCAAGCTCGAATACCTCGAACCCGATGGCCGGCAGCGCTTCGAGTCCGACCTGCGCGGCGCCCTCGACAACGGCGATGGCGACGTCGAGGCGCCGCGGACCGGGGCCGCCGAGAAACAGGAAGAGGCGGAGGATTACCAGCTGATCCGGGCCCTCGACCTGCTGCGCGGCATCGCGATGTACCGCAGCACCTACATGCAATAGCGGCGGTGGCGGAAACCGGCGATCGCAGACCCTGGCGAGAATGCGTCGGACTGATGCTGTTCGGCCAGGACGGCAGGGTATTCGTCGGCAACCGTATCGATACGCCCGGCGATCACTGGCAGATGCCGCAGGGCGGCATCGACGCTGGCGAGACGCCGCGCGAGGCGGCGCTGCGCGAGCTGCACGAGGAGGTCGGCACCGACAAGGCCGAGATCATCGACGAATACCCCGACTGGCTGAGCTACGACCTGCCGCCCGAATTGTCGCGACGGATCTGGGGCGGCCGTTTCCGCGGTCAGAAGCAGCGCTGGTTTGCGCTGCGCTTCACGGGCCGCGACAGCGACATCCACCTGTCCCGCGACCATGCCGAGTTCGAGGCGTGGCGGTGGGAGGATATCGACCGGCTGCCCGAGCTCGTGGTCGGCTTCAAGCGCGACATCTACAGCAAGGTCGTGGCGGCGTTCCGCCGCCATGCCAAGCCGGGCGGATAGAGCATTGTCCGGTTAGTTCGCTCCAGCCCGCCGCCGATTCCACATAAGTGGATGATGCATTAGAGCGCACGCCGCTCGCCGGCGCGACGCTATCCCATGCGCCACACCCGCAGGCGCGGGTCCAGCAGGTCGCGCAGCCCGTCGCCGAGCAGGTTCAGGCCGAGCACGGCGACGGCGATCGCCGCGCCCGGGAAGATCGCCTGGCCCGGGGCGATGAACATGTAGGTCTGCGCTTCGTTGAGCATGCGCCCCCAGCTCGGGTTCGGGGGCTGCACGCCGAGGCCGAGATAGCTGAGGCCGGCCTCGGCGAGAATCGCCACCGCGAACTGCACGGTCGCCTGCACGACCACGATCCCGGCGATGTTGGGCAGGACGTGTTGGCCGGCGATGCGCCACGGGCCCTTGCCGATGGCCGCCGCGGCCTTGACGAAAGGCCGCGCCATCACCTGCAGCGACGCGCCGCGGGCGATGCGCGCGAACACCGCGATGTTGAAGATGCCGACGGCGATGATCGCGTTGATCCCGCCGGGGCCTGCCAGGGCCGCGATCAGCACCGCCGTAAGGACGGCAGGGAAGGCGAAGGTAAGGTCGGTGAGCCGCATCACGACGTCTTCCGCGATGCCGCGCCGGACCGCGGCCACGAGGCCGAGCGGTACGCCGGCGGCGAGGCCGAGGCCGACCGCCGCCAACCCGACCGCCAGCGCGTTGCGCGCGCCCGCCATGATCATCGACAGCGTGTCGCGGCCGAAATGGTCGGTCCCGAACCAGTGCGACGCGCCGGGTCCCTGAAGCCGTGCGGCGATGTCGATAGCGAGCGGCGGGTGCGGCGTCCAGACGACGGAGACGAGCGCCGCCAGGGTGACGAGCGCGACCAGCACGGCGCCGAGCAGGAAGCCGGGATGCCGGGAGGCCGCCCGGGCAACGGCGCGCGGCCGGCCGGTCACGCCAGCTCCTTCGGCCGCGGATCGATAACGGCGCAGAGCAGGTCGACGATGAAATTGACGAACACGACCATACCGGCGAGCACCACGACGGCATCCTTCACGACGATGACGTCGCGCTGAAAGATCGCCTGCAGCACGAGTCGACCGAGACCGGGCAGGGTGAAGACGTTCTCGATGATCACGGCGCCCGCCAGCAGGAAGGCGAACTGCAGGCCCATGACGGTGGCTACCGGAATCAGGGCGTTGCGCAGCACGTGCCGCCACATCACCGAGCGCGGGCGCAGGCCCTTGGCGCGCGCGGTGCGCACATAATCCTCGCCGAGCGTTTCGAGGACGGCGGAGCGGGTGATGCGCGCGAGAATTGCGGCCTCGGTCAGGGCCAGCGCCAGCGCCGGCAGCAGCAGCGCGCCGAGCGCCGCAGCGACGCCCTGGCCCCAGCCCGGAAAGCCGCCGGCCGGCGCCCATCCGAGCCAGACCGAGAACAGCAGGATGAGCAGGATCGCGAACCAGAAATTCGGGATCGCCAGACCGGCCTGGCTGAACGCCATCACGCCATAGTCCCCGAAGCCACCGCGGCGTGAAGCGGCGAGCATTCCGAGCGGGATCGCGATCAACGTCGACAGCAAGAAGGCGAGGACGGCGAGCGGCGCGGTCACGGCGAGCCGTTCCGCGATCAGCCCGGCGACGGGGACGCCGTAGGTGTGGCTGGTCCCGAGATCGCCGCTCAGCAGCCCGCCGACCCAGGCGAGGTAGCGCACATGCGCCGGGCGATCGAGGCCGAGCTGGCGCCGCAGTGCCGCCAGCGTGTCCTCGCGGGCCTCGGTCCCGAGCATGACCTGGGCGACGTCCCCGGGCAGCACTTCCAGCACCAGGAAGACGACGAGCGAGACCGCGACCAGCGTCAACAGAAGACCAAGGATCCGGCGGGCGAGGAAGCTCAGCACGCCGGCGACCCCGATCGCGACCCCGCCCCCGACAGCGGTCCCCGCATTCAGTCCTCCGCCTCTCGCTCCGCCTGCATAGCCTTGAGGCGTTCCATATGAACGATGAGCGCGTCGACCGTGTCACGGAGGAAATCGAGTTCGTCGATCGTGAGGTCGTCGAGCCGCTCGAGGTTGTATTCGATCGTCTCGACGATTTGCCGGGCCGGGCGCTGCAGGGGCCGCATGAAATAGGCGGTCACGGTGGCAACGAGGGTGCCGAAGAACAGCAGCGAGCCGAGGACGATCCAGACGCCGCCGATGAGCCGCGCGGTCCCGGACACCGGCGTGTCGGCGATGCCCGCCGTCGAGAAGGCGGCGACCCCCCAGTACAGCGCCTGTCCGTAGGTGGTCAGCGCCGCGCCGGCGACGTCGCGCTCGGCGATGTAGATCCCCGCCGAGAACACGAGCCACAGGACGACCAGCAGCAGGACCATGAGCAGCAGCGGGGTCCGCGTGGCGACGTCCCTGACGAACCGCCTGAGCCTCGGATGCCGATTCATGCCTCATCCTCCCGGTGCGGACCGTGGCGACCGGGGAGCCATGCTACGGGGTGCCGATCACGCGATCAATCGCGACCGCGGGGCGATGGCGGTGGCGCAAGAGCGGCACCGCGGCGGGCCGCCGGGCCGACCGTTCGGATGCCGCGCGCCGCCGCTTCCAAGGGTTGGATGTCGAACGCTTGCGGCCACTACCGCCAGCGCACACCGGTCACGTCGTTCGCCTGTACCGGCGCGTTCAGCCACAGGCCTTCGAGTCCGGCCCGCTGAACCCCCGTGCGCGCGAGCTGAAACAGGAAGCCGTTGACCGCATCGTCGGCGATGATCCGCTGTGCCTTGCCGTAGAGGTCGCGGCGCGCCGCTTCGTCGGTCGTGCCCTTGAGTTCCTCCATGACCGCGTTGAAGCGGTCCGAGGCATAGCCGAAATAATAGTCGTCGCGGGCGTAGATGCCGATGTCGAGCGGTTCGGTGTGCGAAACGATCGTGAAGTCGAACTGGTGCCCGTTCTTGAACACCTCCGCCAGCCACTGCGCCCATTCGACGGGCACGATCTCGACCCGGATGCCGACCTCGGCAAGCTGGGCCGCGATGATCTCGCCGCCGCGCCGCGCATAGGACGGTGGCGGCAGCTTCATGACCGCGTCGAATCCGTCCGCGTGGCCGGCCTCGGCGAGCAGCGCCTTGGCCTTCGCCGGGTCGTACGGGTACAGGCCGGTAAGGTTCACGTAGGCCGGGTGATGGGGCGCGAAATGCGATCCGATCGGCGTCCCGTAGCCGAACATGGCGCCGTCGATGATCGCCCGGCGGTCGATCGCGTGGCTGATCGCGCGCCGCACGCGAATATCGTCGAGCGGCTTGCGGCGCGAATTGATCGCCAGGATCGTCTCGCCCTCGGTCGAGCCGACGCGCACCGCGAACCGCGAATCCGCCTTGAAGCGCTCGAGACTCTCCGGGGCGCCGACGTTGGGGATGGCATCGATATCGCCGGCCAGCAGGGCCGCGACCTGGGCCGACGGGTCGGAGACGAACTTGAAGACGACCGTCTTCAGCGCCGGCGCCGGACCCCAATAGTCGTCGCGCCGCTCGAGCGTGACGCTGTCGCCCTTGCGCCATTCGACGAAGCGGAACGGGCCCGTGCCGATCGGCCGCGTCTTGTTGGTCTCCGCGCTTTCGGGCGCAACGATCACGGCATCGCCCCAGCCGAGGTTCCAGAGAAGGAGCCCTTCCGGCCGCGTCAGCCGGACGACGACGGTTTGCGCGTCGGGCGTCTCGACCGAGTCGATCGGCTCGAACAGGCCCTTCTGAGCGTTCGTGGAGTCCGCGGCGCGGGCGCGATCGAGCGAGAATTTGACGGCGGCGGAATCGAGGGTGGTGCCGTCGTGGAAGACGGCCCCTTCGCGCAGCGTGAAGCTATAGATCAGGCCATCGTCCGAGATCGTCCAGCGCGCCGCCAGGGCCGGCCGCACGGTACCGTTCTCGTCGATCCGGGTGAGGCCCTCGAACAGGTTGGCGTAGACGACTTCGTCGATGGCCGCGGCCGCCCCGGCGGTCGGATCCAGGTGCGGCGGCTCGAGCGGCATGCCGAGCACCAGCCTGTCTCTCGCCGCGTCGGCCGAAACCGGCGCGAAAACCAGCGCGGCAAGCGCGATCAGAAC
The DNA here is from genome assembly GCA_041584475.1 of Alphaproteobacteria bacterium. Lineage (GTDB taxonomy): Bacteria > Pseudomonadota > Alphaproteobacteria > UBA8366 > JADFVY01 > JBFHDX01. The sequence continues at coordinate 7,539 of JBFHDX010000022.1, read as the reverse complement.
CTTGCGCATGTCCAATCCCCTGTCCTTCGTTGTGCGCCCGGTTCCAGCCGGGCTGATTGCGGCTGCGAGCATAGCAACCGCCCGCCGGGTCGACAATTGATCGGCGGCGGGGTCACCCGTGCCGGGAACGATAGGACGGCCAGCGGCCGACCGGCTCCGCCTCGAAGACGCCGCGGGCGATGGCGCGGGCGGTGCAGTCGGCGGCGATGGCGCCGATACGTGCCAGCGATGCCGGGCCGGGCGCCGGCCCGGCGCCGGTCGAGAGCACGAACACCGTATCGCCGTCGAACGGCGTATGCGCCGGGCGCACGGCGCGGGCGACACCGTCCTGCGCCATGATCGCGACGCGCTGCGCCTGCGCGCGCGTCAGCGCGGCGCCGACGGCGACGACGACGAGCGTGGTGTTGGTCGCGGTGTCGACCACCTCCGGCAGATCGGGCTCGAGCGTCACGGCGCGTTGCGGCGGCGCCTGCCCGCCGAGCTCGCCATCCTGCTCCAGCGCCCAGGCCCAGAGAGCCGACTGGCCCGGCATCACGACCGATCCCGCTGGATTCACCGCGGCGATTGCCCCGACGGCGAGACCGTCGTCGTCGGCCGCCGAGGCGCTGCCGAGCCCGCCCTTGAGCGAACCGGCCGTCGCCCCCATGCCGGCCCCCGCGTTGCCCAGCGCGAAGTCCGCCGCGGCGGCATCGCAGGCGGCGACGCCGAGGTCCCGGTACGGCGGCCGCTCGCCCCAGTCCTTGTTGCCGCCGTTGAGCAGGTCGAACAGGATCGCCGCCGGCACGATCGGCACGCGCACATCGCCGACCGGAAAGCCGCGGCGCCGCCTGGACAGCCAGGACATGACGCCGGACGCCGCGTCGAGGCCGAAGGCGGACCCGCCGGACAGAACGATCGCGTCGACGTGCTCGACGAGGGCGGCCGGCGCGAGCGCATCCGTCTCGTGCGTGCCCGGCCCGCCGCCGCGCACGTCGACCGCGGCGATCGCCGGCCGGTCGGGCAGGACCACGGTCACGCCGGTCAGGTGGTCGCGGCTGTCCGCATTGCCGACCCGGATGCCGGGCACGTCGGTGATCCGGTTTCGCCCGCCGGGCCGGATCACGTCGACGCCCCGGCGCCGGACAGCAGGTCGACGGCCGCCGCCGCCATCACCTTGGCCGACTGCACCATGTCGTCGATGCCGACATATTCGTCGGGCTGGTGCGCCAGGTCGAGAATCCCCGGCCCGTAGGCGACGCAGTCCTGCAGCTGGCCGACGCGCTGCACGTGCTTCTGGTCGTAGGTGCCGGGCGAGGCGACGTGCTTCGGCGGGCGGCCGAGCACGTCCTCGACACCCCTGCCCAGTGCGCGAACGAGCGGCGATTTCGGGTCCGTCATCGTCGGCTCGACCGCCCACAGGTCGCGCAGGTCGCAGCGCAGCCCGGGATGCTCGCGCCGGACCGCCGCGAGCAGATCGGCGATCTCGTCGCGGACCTGGTCGAGTGTTTCCTCGATCAGGAAGCGGCGATCCACGACGATGCGGCAGCTGTCCGCGACGAGCGCGGCCGGAAAGCCGTCATGACCCTCGGCCTGGCCGCCGTGGATCGAATTGACATTGACGGTGGAGAGCCGCGCCTCATCGGGAATCACCGGCATCGCCGTCCGGCGCTGGTTGAGCCGCGGCTGGAGATCCCGCTCCACCTTGGCGAGAAACGCCGCGGCGCCGCGGATCGCGGAGACGCCGAGGAACGGCATCGAGCCGTGCGCGGTGCGGCCCTTGATCTCGATCTCGGCCCACCACACGCCGCGATGGCCGAGGCAGACGCAATCCTTGTTGAGTGGTTCCGGTATGATCACGTAGTCGACACGCGGCCGCGAGAAATAACCGCGCTCGGCGAGCCACGCGACGCCCGCATAACCGCCCGTTTCCTCGTCCACCGTGCCCGAGACCTCGAGCGCCCCGGGGAAGTCGCGCCATTCGGCGAGCAGCGCCTCGACGGCGATGATGGCGGCCGCGAGTCCGCCTTTCATGTCGCAGGCGCCGCGGCCGTATACCCTGCCGTCGCGAAGCTCGCCGGCGAAGGGGTCGACGCTCCAGCCCTCGCCGGCCGCTACGACGTCGATATGGCCGTTGAAATGAACGCAGGGGCCGGGCCGCGACCCTTCGATACGGCAGACGACGTTGGTGCGCGGATAGCGCGCGCTATCGCCGACGCCGCCTTCCGCGCGCAGGTACCGCACGGCGAAGCCGGGCACCCGAAGACGGTCGCCGATCAGCTCGCAGCATTCCGTGTAGGCGTCGCCGGGCGGGTTCACCGTCGGCATCCGGACGAGTGCCTGCGTCAGCGCGACAAGCTCGTCGCGCGCCGCGTCGATCCGGTCGAATATCCGATCCTTGCGCGGGCGCGCCGTCACGATCCGTCGGCGAGATCCCGCAGCGCCGGGAGATTGGGCAACTCGACCTGACCGCCCGGCAGCAGCCGGATGTAGCCGTCGCGCTTGAGGTTGGTGATCGTGCGGCTGACGGTCTCGGTGGTCAGCCCGAGATAATCGGCGATATCGGCGCGGCCCATCGGCAGCGAAATCGGCGATGCCGGCCCGCCCCGCTTGACCGCCCTGGCCGACAGGGCCAGCAGGAACGAGACGATCTTTTCCTGCGCCGTCTTGCGGCCGAGCAGGAGGATCTGGTCCTGCGCCTGGACGAGCTCGTTCGAGGCCATGCCGAGGAGGCGTTTCTCGAGCCGGGGCAGCTCGTCGAGCAGGCTCTCCAGCTTGCGTCGCGGGAAACGGCACAGGCTTACCTTGTCGACGGCCTCGGCGCTGTAGGCGTAACGCTCATTCATGGCGATCCCGAGGAAATCGCCCTCGAACAGGAATCCGGTGATCTGCCGCCGCCCGTCCGGCAGCAGCTTGTAGAGCTTCACGGCGCCGCTGGTGACGTTGAAGAGGTAGTCGGCCGGCTCCCCCTCGTCGATGATCGGCTGGTGGGAGTCCACCTTGATCGTCGAGACGATGGCCAACAGCCGCGGTATTTCATCGGCCTCGAGCACGCCGCAGAACGCCATGTCCCGCACCTCGCACGCGGCGCAGGGACTGAGCCGGCGTATGATGTCGCCGTCCGCTTCCGGTTTTAGTTTCTCGCTTCCCATCCCGCCGACAGGTTATTTGCTCACACGCGCTGCGATTGAGTCTGACGCGGTTTCTCATGCGAGGCAAGCGGCTTTTGGCCACACGCGGTGAGGGGGGAATCACTCGGAGCGGCGATCCGGCGGTTCGTCGTCGAACAGGATGCGGCTGGCGGCGCCGTCGAGATCGTCGAACTGGCCGGAACGCAGCGCCCAGAGAAATGCGACGAGCCCGGCCAGGCCGAGCAGGACCGCGATCGGTATCAGGTAGAGCAGCGCGCTCATCGAATCGCTGCTCCTGCGGCGAGCCGGGGCCATCCGAGGCGCAGCGCGTTCGCGACGACCAGCAGCGAAGACGTGGACATCGCCGCCGCGGCGAACAGGGGCGTCACGAATCCGGCCATGGCGAGCGGAATCATAACGACATTATAGGTCAGCGCCAGCGCCAGATTCTGCAGCACCAGCCGGTTGGCCCGACGCGCCACGCCGAGCGCCTCGGCCACCGGGGCGAGCCGGTCACCCTGGAACACGAGATCGGCGGCATTCTGCGCGATCTCCGCCGCCGTGGCCGGCGACATCGAGACCTGCGCGTGGGCCAGGGCCGGGGTGTCGTTGATGCCGTCGCCGACCATCAGGACGCGGCGACCGGCAGCCGCGAGTTCGTCGAGCCTCGCCGCCTTCTCTGCCGGCGTGCAGCCGCCACGCCAGTGCGCGATGCCGAGCCGCCCCGCCAGGGCCCCGACAGCAACCGGCCGGTCGCCGGACAGGAGCTCCACCCGCATGCCGCAACGGCCGAGATCGTCGATGACGCGCTCCGCGTCGCGGCGCGGCGTGTCGCGGAACAGAAAGCGGACGGCGGCGCGGTGCGGCCGGGCGAGCCAGAGTTCGGGGCCGTCGGCCGCCTCCGACGGACCGGCACCGCACCATGTGGCGCTGCCGAGCCTGACGCCGCCGCACACCAGCCCGCAACCGGCGACCTCCTCGACACCGTCGGCCGGCCTTGCATCGCCGTGCGCCCTGACGAGGGCACGCGCCAAGGGGTGCCGGCTCGCGGCAGCCAGACCCGCGGCCAGTGCCAGATCCTCCGGCGAACAGCCGCCGTCGCGCACCAGTTCCAGATCGCCTTCGGTCAGGGTTCCGGTCTTGTCGAAGACGACCGTATCCACTGTCGCCAGCCGCTCGAGCGCGGTTTCCGACTTGGCGAGGATACCATTGCGCAGCAGCCGGCCCGCGGCGACGACCTGCACCGCCGGGATCGCCAGGGCGAGCGCGCAGGGGCAGGTGATGATCAGGACCGCGATCGCATAGAGCAAGGCCTGCTGCCACGCCGCGTCGAGCACGAGCAGCCATGCCGCGAAAGTGATCAGGGCCAGGCCGTGGACCACGGGGGCGTAAAGCCGCGCGACGCGGTCGGCGAGCGCGACGTGGCGCGCGCGCCCCTGCTCGGCGGTCTCCATGAGCCGCGCGATCTCGGCGAGCACCGTGTCCTCGCCCGCCGCCTCGACGCTGACGCGGAGCGCGCCCGACAGGTTGACGGTCCCGGCGAAGACGCTGGCGCCCGGCCGCACCGCGTCGGGCACCGCTTCGCCGGTGATCGGCGCGGTATCGAGATCCGACTCGCCGGCGCTGACCCGCCCGTCGACCGGGACCCGCTGGCCGGGGGCAACGAGCACGGTCATGCCCGGACGCACCGCGGCCGGCGCGACGACCTGCACCCGGCCGTCCGCGCCCACCACCGACACCGCCCGCGCCTGCAGGGCGAGCAGGTTCGCGGCCACGTTCCGCGCGCGCCCGCGAGCGCGGGCATCGAGATAGCGGCCGACCAGCAGGAAGAACAGCAGGGTGACGGCGGAATCGAAATAGGCGTCGGGCTGGCTTGTCGCGGTCTGCAGGACGCTCATGCCGGCGGCCAGGATCACCGCCAGCGAAATCGGCACGTCCATGTTGACGCGTCCGGCCGACAGGGCGGCCAAGGCAGGCCGGAAGAAGGGCTGCCCGGCATAGGCGATCGCCGGCAGCGCGATCACCGCAGAGATCCAGTGCATCAGGTCGCGGGTCGCGGGTCCCATGTCCTGCACATGTCCGGCCCAGACCGAAACCGAGAGCAGCATCACGTTGGCGGCGGCAAAGCCGGCGACCGCCATCGCCCGCAGCAGACCCTGCTCGCGGCGCGTCGCGGCATCGTCGACGGCGGCCGCGTCGAACGGCGTCAGCCGGTAGCCGAGGTCGGTGACGCGGCGCACCAGCGACTGCGGGTCGGCCTCGCCGGTCCGCCAGGCGAGCCGCAGCCGCCGCGTCGACATGTTGACGCGCGCCGCGACGACGCCCGTCTCGCGCGCCAGGACCGACTCGATCAACCAGACGCAGGCGGCGCAATGCAGCCCGTCGACGGCGAGCGTCAGGCTCGACGTGCCGTCGGGCGCCGTGCTCGTGTACGATGCGAGGTCGATGCGCGGCGGCTCGGCATCGGGCCGCATCGGCCGCACCGCGGGATCGAGGACCCGCCGCCGGTAATAGGCCTCGAGGCCCAGCCCGCGCACCGTCTCGAAGGCCACGGCGCAGCCGGGACAGCAGAACGAACCGTCGGACGCATCGCCGACGGGCTCGCCGCAATGGCGGCAGGCCTTTATCGCATCAAGAACCGCTTGACGGCGCGATGCGTGCCCGAGCGATGCGCGATCTGCGTCCGAATATCCCATTGTCCGCGTAGCGGCAGTTCGAGGTCCGCCGTATAGGCCCCGCCGCCGGCGGGCGCCAGGTCGATCTCCATGTCGTAACCGCTCTGCGTCGGGCGGATCAGGCGCGCCGTCACGGCTGCGCCTTCGAGCGGCATTCCGTCACGGTCGGTGGCCCGCACGACGAGGCGTCCGTCGCGGGTCCCCAGCGCCGTGAAGTCCACCGACACCGACCAGCCAAGGGCGGACTGCGCGCGTTCCGCGGCGAGCACGCGATTGTAGGCGAGCCCCTTGCGGTAGTGGTCGTCGGTCTGCAGTCCGGTGAAACTGGCCGTCGCCAGGTAGGCGAGCGTCCCGTTGGCGATCAGCACGACCGCGAAGAAGCCGACGAAGAGCCACGGGATCCAGCGGTCGTCCCGGCGGCCGCTCGCCGAATCGCGCATCCCGCTCATCGCCGCGGTCCGCGGAAGACGTTGTCCTGGTATACCGTCTCGCCGTCGGCGACCGCCTCCGCAAGCACGAAACGCAGCGGCGTCGAATCGCCGGCCAGCGCCGCCCGCGGCGCGCGCACGAAGATCCGGTAGGACTCGACCTGGTCGGGCGCCGCCGGGAGCGACAGCCGCTCCACGTCGGAGGCGCCGCCAACGACGCTGAGGGTCGCCCCGTCGATGCCGTCGACGGTCAGCGCGAACCGGCGCTCGGCGCGCGCGCGATTGAGGATCTTCAGCGTGAAGCCGTTGCGGATGGCGCCGTCCGACAACGTCACGAACAGCGGATTGCGGTCGCGCAACAGGTTGATGTCGAGCGTCGAACGGGTGCTGAGGCCGAAAATCATCAGCGCCGCAACCGCCACCAGGATGCCCCCGTAAACGAGCGTGCGGGGCCGCAGCAGGCGGACCGGCGCGCTGCGGCCGGCCTGCCGCGCGGCCTGGTTGCTCACGGTGTCGAACCTGATCAGGCCGCGCGGCAGGCCGACCCTGTCCATGATCCGGTTGCAGGCGTCGATGCACAGGCCGCAACCGATGCATTCGAGCTGGTTGCCCTGGCGGATGTCGATGCCGGTCGGGCAGACATTGACGCACTGCAGGCAGTCGACGCAGTGGCCGCGCCCCTCCCAGCTGTCGCCCTTCTTGTGCTTGCCGCGGGGCTCGCCGCGCCAGGACTCGTAGGTGACGATGAACGTATCCTCGTCGAACATCGCCGCCTGGAAGCGCGGCCACGGGCACATGTACGTGCAGACCTGTTCACGCGCGATGCCGCCGAGCAGATAGGTCGTCGCGGTGAACAGGCCGATGAAGAAGAGCACGGCGCCCGAGACGTCGAGGCGGACGATGTCCCCGACGAGCGTTGGGGCGTCCGTGAAATACATGACCCAGGCGCCGCCGGTCAGCGCCGCGATGGCGATCCAGATCGCGTGCTTGGCAACCTTCCGCGCCGCCTTGCCGACGGTCGTCGACCCCCTGTCGAGGCGCATGCGGGCGTTGCGGTCGCCCTCCACGAGCCGTTCGACCCACATGAACAGATCCGTCCACACCGTCTGCGGGCAGGCGAAGCCGCACCACACGCGGCCGAACAGCGAGGTGACCAGAAACAGGCCGATCGCCCCGAGGATCAGCAGTCCGGTCAGGTAGTAGACCTCCTGCGGCCAGATCTCGAGGCCGAAGAAATAGGCGCGGCGCGACGGCATGTCGATCAGCAGCGCCTGGTCGGGCGCGTCGGGACCGCGATCCCAGCGCAGCCACGGCGCCAGGTAGTAGATG
>JBFHDX010000021.1:0-44228 GCA_041584475.1 Alphaproteobacteria bacterium | reverse complement strand
TCGAGTGGCTCAACGCCCTGATCTATGAAATGGCAACCCGCGATATGCTGTTCGGTCGCTACAAGGTCCGGATCGACGGCAATCGGTTGCATGCGACCGCCAGCGGGGAGACCGTCTCGCGCGAGCGCCATCAGCCCGCGGTCGAAGTAAAGGGCGCCACCTATACGGCACTCGCGGTCAGACAAGACGAAGATGGCCGATGGACCGCGGCCTGCGTGATCGATGTCTGACACTACGCGCAGCCGACGAATCTGAAGGATCCAACCGATGGACAGGTCATTGCTCACCCGTGTTTCGGAAACCGAATGGCAAATCCCGCCAACGGGGAACATGCGTGTCCCGGCCGTGCTCTTTGCGGACGAGGCGCTGATCGACGCGATGGATGACAAGGTGTGCGAACAGGCCGCCAACGTCGCAACTCTGCCGGGTATCGTCGGCGCGTCCTACGCAATGCCGGATGCGCATTGGGGCTACGGCTTCCCGATCGGCGGCGTCGCCGCTTTCGACGCGGGCGCCGGCGGTGTCGTCTCCGCCGGCGGGGTCGGGTTCGATATTTCGTGCGGCGTGCGAACGATGCTTACGGGGCTGACGGTCGCGGAGACGGAGCCGCAAAAGGAACGCATCGCCGACGCGCTGTTCGCCGCCATACCGGCCGGACTCGGGAGCAAAGGCCGCATCAGCCTCGATGATGCGGAGATGACGGCGATGCTGGCGGGGGGCGCGCGCTGGGCGGTGCAGAGGGGGTATGGCGACGCCGCCGACGTCGATCGCATCGAGGAGCAGGGGTGCATCGACGGTGCCGACCCTGGTTGCGTATCCGCCAAGGCGAGGCATCGGCAGCATCGTGAAATGGGTACCCTCGGGTCCGGCAACCACTATCTCGAGGTGCAGGAGGTGGCACAGGTCATTGATCGCGACACCGCCGACGCGTTCGGTCTCACGCGCGGCGACGTCGTTATCAGCATCCATTGCGGCTCGCGCGGCCTCGGCCATCAAATCGGCACCGAGTTCCTTCGCGAGATGGTCGTCACCGATCAGCGCATCGGGCTGGCGCTGCCCGATCGCGAACTCGCCTGCGCACCGATCGAGTCGGAGCTCGGCCGGCGGTATCTCGGTGCCATGCGCGCAGGCATCAATTGTGCGCTCGCCAATCGTCAGATCATCGGCCATCTGGTCCGGCAGGCACTTGCCCCGATCTTCCCGCAAGCCCGCCTGGACCTGCTATTCGACGTCTCGCACAACACGTGCAAGGTCGAGGAACATAGGGTCGACGGCCGCCAGCAGACACTGTTCGTGCATCGCAAGGGCGCGACGCGGGCATTCGGACCGGGCAATCCGGCGCTGCCGGCGGCGTTGCGCCACACCGGTCAACCGGTCTTCGTCGGCGGCAGCATGGGCACCAGTTCGTGGATCCTCGTCGGCACCACCGAGAGCGAAAGTCGGGCGTTCAGCTCGGCCTGCCATGGGGCCGGCCGCAGCATGAGCCGCCACCAGGCGCGCAAGACGTGGCGCGGGCGACAGCTGGTCGACGAGCTTGCGGCACAAGGCATCGTCATCCGCAGCCCGTCGATGCGGGGCGTCGCGGAGGAGGCGCCCGACGCTTACAAGGACGTCTCGCGCGTGATCGACGTCACGCACCAAGCCGGGCTTGCGCGAAAGGTCGCGAAGCTCAGGCCGCTCGTCTGTATCAAGGGCTGACGTCCGTCGGGCCGACGCGGTCACTGCTGACGGTGCTCGACGCCCTGCCGCTCCACCAATAGCCCGCGCTCGGTGAGATCGCATACGAGCGCCAGAACGTCCTCCTCGATGGCGGTTCCGTCCACATAGGGAAACGCGTCCTGCAAGACCGCAATGACGTCGTTGAGTCCATGGGAACCGTCCAGCAGATGCCACAGCCCCGCACCGATGCCATTGAGGTGGTAAATGGTGTCGCCGTGACGATCGACTAGAAACAGATCGCCTTCTACGGCGTGCTCGCGCAGGCCCTCCGGTCGGTCGAACCGGCGGCCCGACGGGTTGCGAGGCGGAACGGACTTCCGACGCGTCCCTTGCGGCGCCCGGAGCAATTCACTCTCCTGACACTCCGCGGCCGAGGTCCACATGGCGAACCGCGCGCGCAGGGTCGTGCACGCCGCATCGGCGTCGGAGAAGGTCAGCCGAAAGCAGCCGGCACTCGCGACCAATGCCTGCAGGCCCTGCAAGACCTCGGCCGCCGTCATGCCCTCGCTGCCGCTGTGCAGGACCATCCGCTTCAGGATCGTACCGCGCCGGGCCGCTCGCAGCGTCGCCGCAGCTCCGTCCTTGCGATCGAGCAGAACGAATGCGCGAATCGAGGCTTGCTCGCCCAAGCGCGCCAGCTTGCCGGCCCCGGGACTGAAGTGGAACTGCCTCTCGCTGCCGCTCGGCGCCTGCATCGCCAGGGCCGAGCGCACCGGCCAGGAGAGGTTCTCAGGCAACGGCAGCCGAATGCGTGGCGCCACGCCGAGACTTAGCCCGGCCCTGTCCTGCGGCAGTATGGGGAGCAGTCCGTCGGCGAATATCCGTTGGCCGGCAAGCGCATGGCAGACTCCGAGCAGGCTCTTGCCGCTGCGCGGACTGCCCAGGAAGACGACCAAATCATGATCGAACTCGACGGCGACTCCGTGCACCCAGAGGGCTGCCGACCGTTCGCGCAGCCACGCCTGTTGCACCGCGTCGACCAGGGTCTGGGCGAGACCGACTTCGTCGCGACAGCGCGTCGGCTCGGCGAGCCATGGCGCCTGCAGGATGTAATCGCCACCTTCCAGCAATACGTTGACGACCGGGTCGTGCTCGTTCTCGCGGGCAACCTCGCGATACCGCCAGTTGCCGAAGGCACGAGACAGCGCCGGCAGGATCTTCAAACCTTGCGCCAGCAGCACCGGACGGGAGACGGCTTCGAATTTCAGCAGCATGCGACGCCATCCTCGTCGCGCGCTATACGGCGCGAGCGCACCGGATCGGGCGTGCATGACCCATGGCTCGGCGGGCCGTAGTCGAACCGCCGACAGCGAATGAATCCCGCTGGCGCATCACGATGTCTGCGGGCAAAGTCGGTCACGACGGGTCTTGCCGCCGCGTCAGGCGGCGACGGTCGCCGCACCATCGCCGGCGACGACAGCCGACCGCAGGGCCAGCAATGTCGGCGCGACATAGGCCGGGCCTGTCCCCAGGCCCAGGCGTGCAAGGGCTCGGCGTTGGCGAATGGCAACCGGTGCGATTCCTCGTGCCGGCACGCTTTGCTCAGATTCCGTTATTTTCACGTCCATAGTCCCGTACTCCACAGCCACGCAAGCGGTCGCTGCCCGAGGCGGTGATCCCCCTCGGCGGTTGTTCGCGCCTTGTCGTGGAGTCTGGACTCCGGTGCCTTCACCCGTCGCGAAGACGGATCCGTTGCGGCCGCGACCGGCCATCGGACCCGCGGATCCGGCGGCGTTGCCCGGCTTCCATGGCCCCAGGATACCGCTGCCGCCAAATCACTTTATGGGCAAAGGATACCAAAGAGAAATCGGAACCCGTGAGTCCAATCGGCTACAATTTATGGCGAAATGGTCCAACCGGCGAGCCGGTCCACCAATAGCGGACGCTCAGCGGGTTGCCGAGGACCCGGTGCGCAGCGTCTCCGATGTCTGGTCAACGTCAACGAGCAGTCCGCGGGCCTGCAGGTCCTTTACCAGCTTCGCGACGTCGCGCTCGATATCCGCGCGGCTCGCCTCCGGAAACGCCGCGTGCAAAATGCCGATGGCGTCGGCCACGTCGCAGCCACCATCGAGCAGGCGCCAGAGACCGGTACCGACCGGGTTCAGATGATAGATTGCCTCCCGCGACGAATCGACGAGAAACAGTTCGCCGTCGGCGATCCGTTCGGTGACACCGTCGCTGCGCCGCAGGCGTCCGTCGACGCTTCGACTTCCCGGTAGCGCCGTCATCTCTGCCGCCGCGACGGTGTCCGACCGCGGGCCTGGGCGATCCAGTTCGCGCCAGTCGGCGAAGCGGTCGACAAGCAAGGCCGCGGCTTCATCGCCGCTGGAGTAGGTAATCCGGGCGCAATAGGTCGAGGCGAGGATCTCGTGCAGTCGCTCGAGTGACTCCTTCATCGGAACCCGTCGCGCGAAATTACGCAGCACCACGTATTTCAGCGCCTCGCCCAGCCCGACGGTCTCGAGCCGGGCGCGCTCACCTTCACGCCGGTTGAGCAACACGATCCCGCCGAACGGGGCCGTGTCGCCGAACGGGGCCTGCTCGCCATCGCGCAGGTTCACATAGAGGTATTGGCTGTTTTCGGCGCCGCGTCGCGCAGCGACGAATTCGGCGGTGCCGTGACCGAGATTTGCGGGCCAGGGCAGACGCAGTCGCGGAGTAATGCCGAGTGCCATACCGTTTCCCGTGTTTCGCAGTACGGGCAGGATGTCGTCGCAAAAGATGCGCGCGCCCGCCGCCGCCAGACACACCGTCAGCGTGCTCTTGCCGGCGCGGTACGCGTTCGGGAAAACGACGAGCCGTCCGCCGATTTCCGCGGCCGCGGCATGGAGACAGAGATACTCTCCCGGCCCGGCGAGAAAGGCGCGGTTGATATTGACGCCGAACCCGCACGCCAGATTGACGGAATTGGAATAACGCGCGGGCTTGTCGAGCCAAGGCGCGTGGATCCAGTGGACGCCCCTGTCGCCGGCCCTTACCGTGATGACCGGTTGACCCTGCGGGTCGTCGGTCAGCGCGCGGTGCGGCCAGTGCCGGAAGACGCTCTCGAAGACGGACAGCAAGTGGTCGCCGTCCTCCAGCTGAATATGTCCCGCGACGCCTTCGAAAGACAGGCGGACGATGCTGCTCGAAGAGTGGCCGTCGGTCACGCGCATGGCGTCTCAGCATATCAGAAAAGGAGAGGCCACGGACGCGCCCTGCGCCCGTGGCCGATCGAGTTTTCGGATTCAGGTAGGCTTGATCAGCTGTCGTCGCTCGACGGCGAGGTCGGTTCCGTCGCGTCGGTTGCGTCGCTCATGTCGTCGGGATTCGATGCGTCCGACGGATCAGTACCGTCCGACGGATCCGTGCCATCCGAGGGGTCGGACCCGTGCGACGGCGAACTGCCGTCGGAACTGCCGCCGCCGGGACCGCTGTTGTCATCGCCGCCGCCATTGCCGGAACCGCTGTTCGATCCGTCCGCCTTCGCCGCGGTCAGCGACAGCAGGGTGGGCGCGGCATAGGCGACCGCGGCCGTGATTCCGAGGCGCGCCAGCGCGCGACGCCGACCGAGATCGGCGGTATCGGTGGAGTCGCCACTCTGCAACCCTTCGTCATTCAGTTTCTTTGCGTCGCTCACAGCACTCTCCATTCGCAAAACAGGGTGGGCCGTTTGATCATTGGCAATGGTTATACATCGCCGTTGCTGAACGGTCGCTGAGGTCGAATTTAAGGATACGTTCAGGTTTGCGGCGAGACGTCGGAGCCCGACACCCGTCAGCCGATGAATTTCTCGATCGTGGAGAGGAACGCCTTCACCGAGATCGGTTTGGCGACATAGGCCTCGCAGCCGCCCTCGCGGATCTTTTCCTCATCGCCCTTCATGGCGAAGGCGGTCACGGCCACCACCGGGATATGCTTCAGATCGTCGTCGGCCTTGATCCACTTGGTGACTTCCAGCCCGGAAACCTGCGGTAGCTGTATATCCATGACGATGAGGTCGGGGCGCTCCTTGCGGGCCAGGTCGAGTGCCTGCATGCCGTCGCGGGTCTGCAAAATATCGTACCCCTGCGCCTCGAGCAGATCGCGAAAGAGCTTCATGTTGAGCTCATTGTCCTCGACGATCAGAATCGTCTTGGCCATCGGTCCCCCCGGAGCATTGCAGCCCGCGCGCCAGATCGTCCTGGTGGTTGATTGCGCGCGATCTGTCGCACGCCCGATTCGCTGGTATATTCCTCATACCTATCACATTTCTGTCGATAAGCAATGATGATACGGCAAATTCGAGGTGCCGCCGCGTATGCTGCGGGTCGTGTCGGTCGGCGGGCAATCCAGAGGGGCCACCGCGCCCCGCGCGTCCTGCAGGATCGCCGTCGTCACGACGTGTTGATAGCGCCGACCGGCGCCTGGTTCAGCGCGGCAACGCGCCCCTGCTTGCGTTGACGGCGCCTGCGGAAGAGTCGTGACGCCGCCGCCGACCCTGTGCCGTGACTGCCTGGAGGACACCGTCGCGCCACTGCCCGGGCGATGCACGTCCTGCGGTTCCCCGCGCCTGGTGTCGCATCCCGAACTGACTGAACTTCATATCGCCCATCTCGACTGCGACGCCTTCTATGCTGCGGTGGAGAAGCGAGACGACCCGGCGTTGGTGGACCGCCCGGTCATCATCGGCGGTGGCAGCCGGGGCGTCGTCGCGGCCGCCTGCTACGTGGCGCGCGTCTACGGCGTGCGATCCGCGATGCCGATCTTCAGGGCCATCGAGCTATGCCCCGATGCCGTGGTGCTGCGGCCCAACATGCAGAAATATGCCGCAGTCGGACGCGAAGTGCGGAAACTGATGCGCGAATCGACACCCCTCGTCGAGCCGCTGTCGATCGACGAGGCCTTTCTCGATCTGACCGCCGGCGACCGTCGCAACGGGAGTCCCGCGCGCAGGCTCGCCGAGCTCGTGTTGCGCATCGAGCACAAAATTGGCGTTACCGCCAGTATCGGACTGAGCTACAACAAATTTCTTGCGAAGACAGCGTCCGATCTCGACAAGCCAAGAGGCTTTGCCGTCATCGGTCGCGGTGACGCGGAGTCGTTCCTCGGACCGCGCCCGGTACGCGGCATCTATGGGGTCGGACGGTCACTCGAGACCAGGTTGCGACGCGACGGCATTGCGACGATCGGCGACCTGCGGCGCCACGACGAGCCGACGCTCGCCCGTCGCTACGGGGTGATCGGCCGGCGCCTGTACCGGTTCGCACGCGGCATCGACGACCGCAAGGTCGATCCCGACGGCCAAACGAAAAGCATCTCGAGCGAGACGACGCTGCAGCGCGACGTCAGCGATCCGGCCACGCTTGCCCGTCTCCTTATGCCGCTATGCGATACCGTGGCCCGTCGGCTGCAAGCAAGGGAATTGGCCGGCCGACGAGTGACGCTGAAGCTGAAGACGTCGGACTTCCGGCTGTTGAGCCGGAGTCGCACGCTCCCGACCCCGATCGCGGACACCGAGTCGCTCTATGAGGCGGCGCTTCCGCTCTTGCGCACCGAAGCCGACGGCCGCGCCTTCCGGCTGATCGGCACCGGGATCGAGGAACTCGTCGGCGGCACGGACGCACCGCCGGACCTCCTGTCGGAAATTTGACGATCGCGCCGGCGGCCCTCCGGTGTGCAGCTCAGTCGGGGAAGGCCTCGCGCAACGCGGCAATCTGCTCCGGGCTCAGCCAGCGTGTCCGGCAGCCACGCAGGAGCATGAATAGCCGCGCCGTCTCCTCCAGCTCCTCGGCATTGTAGACCGCGGCGTCCAGCGTCTTGCCGGCGACCACAGGACCGTGATTTGCCAGCAGCATGGCATGATGACTCCGCGCGGCCTCGCGAACTGCCTCCGCAAGCGCCAGATCGCCGGGCCGAAAATAGGGCAGCAGCGGAAGCCTGCCGATGCGCATGACGTAGTAGGCGGTGATCGGCGGCAGCACGTCGCTCTCGTCGACGTCCGCCAAGCAGGAAACCGCGACCGAATGCGTCGCGTGGAGGTGGACGGTCGCCGCCGCCTCGCGACGCTCCTGGTACATCGCAAGGTGAAGGAAAGCCTCCTTGGAGGGCTTGTCGCCCGAGACGAGGTCGCCATTCCAGGCGAGGCGCGAGATGCGGGCCGGATCGAGACGGCCCAAACAGCTGTTCGTCGGCGTCACCAGAATTCCGTCCTCGAGCCGGACGCTGATATTGCCCGACGTGCCCGGCGCCAGGCCGCGCCGATACAAGGCATCGCCGTGCATCGCCATACGGTCCCGCAGGCCGGTCTCGGTCATGGCAGCACCTTGAAGCTCTTGTCGAAGAAATCCTCGCCGCCGAAATTGCCCGATTTCAGGGCAAGATGGAGCCGCGGCTCGCCGAGGCTCATCGTCCACGGCACGCCGGGGTCGATCTCGGGGCCGATCCGCAGGCTTCGGACGCCGAGCGCCGCGACGACGGCACCCGCCGTCTCGCCGCCGGCGACGACCAGCCGACGCACGCCGACCTCCACCAGTCGGCCGGCGATCTGTCCCATCGCCCGCTCGATCCGCGCACCCGCCTGATCGCGGCCGTGGCGCGCCTGCACCGCCGCGACCTCGTCCGGCGTCGCGCTCGAATAGATGAGAACCGGGTCCTCTCCCAACCGTTCGCGCGCCCAGTCGATTGCGCGCGCGACGGCATCACCGTCGGCGGCCAGCATGTCCGGATCGAGCCGGTACGTCTGATGCCCGACGCGCTTGAAATGCTCGATCTGGCGTAACGTTGCGACCGAGCAACTGCCAGCCAGAATGGCCGCAGCACCGGACGCGGGCGGTAACGCCGTCGCGTCCGCGACCGCCGTCAACGCACCGCTGCGGACGAAGTTCGCGGGCAGTCCCATGGCCACGCCCGATCCGCCGGTCACAAGGCGAAGCCCGGCACATGCTGTACCGATCTCGCGCAGATCCTCGTCGCGGATCGCGTCGACGATGGCGAACCGGCTGCCGGCGACACGCAGCTCGTCGAATCGCCGCGCGATCGCGTCGGGTCCGCGTGCGACGGTGCCATGGTCGACGAGCCCGACCTCGCCTCGGGTCTGGCGTCCGAGCACACGAACGAGGTTCGCGTCGGTCATCGGCGTCAGCGGGTGGTTGCGCATGCCGGATTCCGAAAGCAGCACATCGCCGACGAAGAGATAGCCCTTGTATACGGTGCGGCCGTTCGCGGGGAACGCGGGGCAGGCGATGGTGAAATCCTCGCCCAGCGCGTCGAGCAACGCTTCGGCGACCGGCCCGATATTGCCGTCGTCCGTCGAGTCGAAGGTCGAGCAGTATTTGAAAAAGAACTGCGTGGCCCCGGCGGAACGCAGCCAGGCGAACGCGGCCAGCGACTCGGCGACGGCGGCCTGCACCGGCGTGGTTCGGGATTTGAGGGCGACGACGACGGCGTCTGCGTCGGGCGCCGGTTCCGCTTCGCCCGGCACCCCGATGATCTGGATCGTCCGCATTCCGTGCGCTACCAGCATGCTGGCGAGGTCCGTGGCGCCGGTATTGTCGTCCGCAATGCAGCCGAGCAGCAAGGCCATGCATATTCTCCCGGGGGCAGGCGGTTGCGATCGATCGTTTATCCGCGGTCGCGCTCGCAGCGTCAATCTCGACGGTTCCGGCTTCGTCGAAACTGGGTTACACAGCAGGGTCCACGCGCTGACAGGGAGGTGCCCGATGCCCGCACTCGCCGCGAATCTCTCGATGATGTTCAACGAATACGAGTTCCTTGACCGTTTCGCGGCCGCGGCCCGCGTCGGTTTCAAGGGCGTCGAGTACCTGTTCCCGTACCAGTGGCCGGCAAAGGACATCGCCGCGCGCCTTTCCGAGTCGCGCCTCGAGCAGGTGCTGTTCAACATGCCGCCCGGCGACTGGGATGCCGGCGAGCGCGGAATTGCCGCACTGCCGGGACGCGAATCCGAATTCGAGGCCGGTGTCGCGCAGGCGCTCGACTATGCGGCGGCTCTCGGTTGCACGCGTGTCCACTGCATGGCCGGCCTGGCCGACGAACGGGCCGACCGCGCGGCGATGCAGGAGACCTACCTGCGCAACCTCCGATTCGCCGCCGCGGCTTGCGGCGAGCGGGGGGTACGCCTCCTGATCGAACCGATCAACACGCGCGACATGCCCGGCTATTTTCTCAATCGCTCGGCACAGGCGCTGCAGGTCATCGATGCCGTCGGCAGCGACAATTTGTTCCTGCAATACGACGTGTATCACATGCAGATCATGGAAGGAGACCTGCTCAAGACGATCGAATCGATCGGCGATTCCATCGCCCATTTCCAGATCGCCGGCGTGCCCGATCGTCATGAGCCCGATACGGGGGAGGTCAATTATCCCTTCCTGTTCGCGAAGCTGGACGCGCGCGGATACGACGGCTGGTGGGGCTGCGAATACCGGCCTGCGGGGCGCACGGAAGACGGTCTCGGCTGGGCGCGGCCATACGGCGTCGACGTCTAACGAACGAGGCTTCGCCGGATCAGCAGTCCGTCTTCGGGAGGGCCTCGATCCGTTCGAGCGTTCCCTTGACCGTAAAGCCGCCGAATCCGAGCGTGAGCTCGGTCACGATGCCGTTCGCCTGCATCGCGAGTGAGAGCTCGAACTCGGGCAATTCTTCGCCCGGACCGGCGGTCCCCTCCGCGGCAAAGAAGGCGAGACGCATCGGCCATACCGGGTGGGGCCCGAGCGGTGGCTCGAGGACGCCGGTCTCATCGGGAGCTCGCTGAGCCAGCACGATCGTCGTCACCGGCACCGCCCCCTTGGCCTCGGATCCGTCGAAGACGAGACGGCGATCGAACCTGTCGCCGGCGATGGCCTTGTCGAGCAGGATCAGCGTATGCTCGGCCGGAAAGACGGTGCCCGCCGACAGCGCAATGTTGTCTTCGCCGGGCTGCTCGAAGCGGGCGATTCCGGCCCCGCCTTTGCTCTCCAGTTCGGCACGACCGCTGATGATCTCGGTCTCGACACCGTTCGTCATGCGCTTCACATTGAAGCGATATTCGAGGCCGTTCTTCGACTCCCAGGTGACGTAGCTGGTCGCGGTCTCGATCTCGGTGCCGTCGCCGCGAATGAAATGCATGGCGTATCGCTGCTCGGTCGTCCAGCCGTCGCAACTGTCGGCCCATTCGAAGCTCATCACGCCGTTCACGTCCGTCACGCCGGCCTCACTCGACGCGGAGAGCATGGAGAGCGTATAGAACGCCCGATGGGGCGCCAGCTCGACGCCCGGCGCGGCGGTCGCCGACAGCAGGACCGCGACGGCGGGGATGAATGCGGCTGCACGCGCTGACATGCTTGGCTCCCGGCGGGTTGACACGCGAAAGGCTTGGCGATGCACGCCAGTTTCAGGATTATGGCACGGCTGCACAATGGACGAAACCTGAGCCACAACGCAACAAGAGAGGGGAGAACTCCGGAATGTCCGCACGGCCAGTCTTGTTCGTGACCCGAAGGCTGCCGCCCGATGTCGAGGCGCGGGCGGCGCGCGACTACCGCGCGATCCTCAACGCGGACGATTCCGAGTACGGGCCGGACGACCTCGCCGCGCGGGCCGCGGCATGCGAAGCGGACGGCATCCTGACCTGCAGCACCGAGAGATATCCGGCGGACGTGATCCGGCGGCTGCCCGGCCACGTGAAGATTCTCGCCACCTTTTCGGTGGGTTACGACCATATCGATGTCGAGGCGGCGAAGACGCGCGGGTTGGTCGTGACGAACACGCCGGACGTGCTGACCGATGCCACCGCCGACGTAGCGATGTTGTGTCTGCTCGGCGCCGGCCGACGGGCCCAGAGCGCCGAAAGCGTGTTGCGCGACGGCCGCTGGGGACGCTGGCAGCCGATGGGCATGCTCGGCGTCGAAGTCTCGGGCAAACGCCTCGGGATCTTCGGCATGGGCCGCATCGGCCAGGCGGTCGCAAGGCGGGCACGCGGCTTCAACATGACGATCTTGTATAGCAACCGGCGCCGCCTGCCACCCGATCGGGAGCTCGGTGCGACATACTACGCGAACCCGGACGACATGCTGCCGCACTGCGATTTTCTATCGCTGAACTGCCCGGGGTCCGCGGACACGGAAGATTTCCTCGATCGCCGGCGGATCGCCCTGCTGCCCGACGGCGCCGTCGTCGTCAATACCGCGCGCGGAACGGTGATCGACGACGACGCGCTGATCGAAGCCCTGGCGTCGGGCAAGCTGGCCGCCGCCGGCCTCGACGTGTTCAGGGGCGAACCGGATTTCGATCGCCGCTATCTCGAGACGCCGAACGCGTTCCTGCTGCCGCATATCGGCAGCGCGACCATCGAAACGCGGAACGCCATGGGGTTCCGTGCCCTCGACAATCTCGACGCCTATTTCGCCGGACGAGCGCCGGCCGACCGCGTGGCCTGAGCGGCGTCGCATGCACGGCTTCTACGATCGCGTCATCTTCCCGCGCATCATGCATTTCACGATGGGATTCCGCGAGGTGTCCGAATACCGCGCGCGCGTCGTGCCCGCCGCGACGGGGCGGGTACTCGAGATCGGCCTGGGGTCCGGCCTGAATCTTCCCTTCTACGGCGACCGCGTCAGCGAGGTGATCGGCGTCGACCCGCACGAGGCACTCAATCGCATGGCGCGGCGACGGCTGGACAGCACGCGGCTGCCGGTTCGGATCGTCAACGGGTCGGCGGAGGCGCTGCCGCTGGACGACGCCAGCGTCGACTGCGTCGTCACGACATGGACGCTCTGCAGCATCGGCGCCGTCGACCGGGCACTGCAGGAAATGCGCCGGGTGCTCAGGCCCGGCGGCGAGATCCTGTTCATCGAGCACGGCACCGCGCCGGACACCGCCGTCGCGCGTTGGCAGGATCGTCTGACGCCGCTGTGGCGCCGCTGTGCGGGCGGATGTCATCTCAATCGGCCGATCGACCACCTCTTCGCGCGGGCGGGGTTCACGATCACCGATCTCGAAACCGGATACCTCAAGGGACCGCGACTGCTGTCATACTGCTATTGGGGACGGGCGAAACCGTGACCGGGACGGCGGCGTGACCGGGCGATTCGCACAGATCGCGCTGGCGCTCGCGATCGGCGGCGCGGGGGCGTTCGTATTCGGGCTGCTTCGCCTCCCGCTGCCCTGGATGCTAGGCTCGATGGCGTTCTGCACCGTCGCCGCGCTCCTGCGGGCGCCGATCAGCCCGCCGGCGCGCATCCGGCCATTCATGATCATGATTCTCGGGATCATGCTTGGCAGTGCATTCACGCCCGACATGCTCGGCCGCGCCGGCGACTGGGTGATCAGCCTGGCGTTGCTAGCGCTCTATATCGGCGCGACCGGGGCGCTGGCCCTGCCCTACTTCACAAGGGTCGCCAAGCTTGATCCGGTTACCGCCTATTTCTGCGCCATGCCCGGCGGATTCAACGAGATGGTGATGTTCGGTGCGGCGATGGGCGGGGATGAGCGCCGGATCGCGCTGATCCACGCGAGCCGAGTGCTCCTCGTCGTCTTTTCCGTGCCCCTGCTCTTCCAGCTGACCGGCGAGCTGGGCCGGGTCGACCGTTCGAGCCTCGGCGTCGGGCTTCTCGACGCGCGACCGCTCGACCTTCTGGTTCTGGCCGCCTGCGGGGCGGTCGGATGGCCGGTGGCAAGCCGGCTTCGCGTTCCGGCGGCGGCCCTTGTCGGCCCGATGCTGGTGAGCGCCGCCATACATCTCGCGGGCCTCAGCGAATCCCAGCCACCACGCGAGATCGTCAACCTGGCGCAGCTCTTCATCGGAACGACGGTCGGCTGCCGGTTCATCGGCGCGGCTACGCGCGAAGTGCTGCGCGCCCTCGCGCACGGCGCCGGCCTCACCGTGATCATGCTGACGGTGACCGGCCTGTTCGCCTGGATCGTGCTGGCCCTGACCGGCACGTCGTACCCCGTTGCCGTTCTCGCGTTCGCCCCGGGCGGTCTGGCGGAAATGGCGCTCGTCGGACTGGCGCTCGGCGTCGATTCGGCGTACATCGCCACGCACCACATCGCGCGCATATTCCTCGTCATCATGCTGGCGCCCGTGGTTTTCAGGTTATGGCGACGTGCCCGCCCGAAGACCGATCGATCCGCCGGGACATAGCGGACGCGCGGTCCGGCCGGTCCCGGTTCGGACCAATGCGCATGCCCCTAGCCGCAACGGCGACCGGCGGCTATCGGTCGTTACACGGTTGCTGCGCGACCGCCCTCTCACTACAGTCCGTGACGCTTGCCGCCGCCGCATCACCGGCGGACCTTCCGTGCCGGGGCATGAACCTCGCGTCCGGCTGCCGCTAACGTTCCGGGTCAGGCCAACATGTCGGGGACCGAATCACAGAACGGCCAGAAGCCGCCGGCGGGCGCCGTCAATCTGCCCCCCGTGGTGAGCTGGCTTGCCGGGGCGATGGTCGCCGTACATCTGCTCCGCCTTCTGATCCCGCGAACCACCGATTATCTTCTCGTCGAGTTTCTCGCCTTCGACGCAAGCGTCTACACCGATCCGGGCGTGCGTGGCGCCAAGCCGCTCGCGATGTTCCTCGGTCCCGCGACGCACATCTTCGTGCACGCCGACATGATACACCTCACGCTCAATGTCGGGCTGTTCCTTGGCTTCGGAACGGCGATCGCGCGCCGCATGGGACCGTCGCAATTCATGCTGCTGTTTCTGCTATGCGGGATCGCCGGTGCCATCGCCTGGTTGATCCTGAACCCGCTCTCGCCAGCCCTGCTGATCGGCGCTTCGGGGGCGATCTCGGGCATGATCGGGGCGACCGCGCGGCTCGGCATCGACGGCAAGTCGGCGCCGGGCGGACCGCCACCGCTGCGCAGCCGCCAGCAGGCGATGAGCCTCGCAATCATCTGGATCCTGCTCAACCTCGTTATCGCGCTTGCCGGGGGCGAGCTGTTCGGACTCGCAGGGGCCGTGGCATGGGAAGCTCATCTTGGTGGTTTCGTGGCGGGCTATTTGCTTATCGGGAGGTTCAACGGGCGCGGCCGGCGCCATCTTGGCGGCAGCGAGCAGTCAATGTAAAAGACGGCGGCGCAGCGGGTAGGGAAGACCAATGACGACGATCAAGCTGATGAAGACCCGGGGCTCCACGCCCTGGCGCGTGCTCGGCGAACCAGGACCGAACGATGACGAAATCCGTGACTTCCTGGCGGCCGCGGTCACCGTTCCGGATCACGGCGCGATCCGGCCCTGGCGCTTTCTGCTGGTCCGCGGCGACGCTCGGCGGAGGATGGCCGAAATCTTCACGCACGCGCTGCTGGCGCGCAAGCCGGATGCCGACGCGGCGACGATCGAAAAGGATCGCGAGCGCATGCGGCAGGTGCCGCTGCTCATCGTCGTCGCCGCGCGAATTCACGAAAACCACCCCAAGGTACCGCCGATCGAACAGATCGTGTCGACGGGACTGGCTGCCCAGGCGATACTCCTGGCGGCGCAGGCCAAGGGCTACGGGGGAATCATGTTGACCGGCGACCACGCCTACGATCCGAACGTCAAGTGCGCACTCGGCCTGGACGACAAGGATCAGATCGTCGCCTTTCTCTATATCGGCACGCCGCAGGGGCGGCAGCGTGCCAAACGACGACCGGATTCCGAGCAGTTCACGATCGAGTGGACCGGACCGGCCACCTGACCGCAACGGCCGCGGAGCGGAGGGATGGCGTTCGACGAAGAACTCGCCCGGCGTGTGCGCCAGGTGCTGGCATCGCTGCCCGATGTCGAGGAACGCAAAATGTTCGGCGGGCTTGCGTTTCTCATCCGCGGCAACATGTGCTGCGGGATTCTCGGCGATGCGCTGATCGTCCGTCTGGGCCCGGACGGTGCCGCCCGAGCGCTGCGCGAACCGCATACGCGGCCGTTCGATGTGACGGGCAGGCCGATGAAGAGCATCGTCACCGTCGCCCCGGAGGGCTACGCGGGCGGCGGGCGTCTGAAGGGCTGGGTGAATCGCGGCGCGGATTTCGCTGATGGACTGCCGCCAAAATGATCCGCCCCCGGGGGCACCTGCGCCACCCGATTACTGTTCGAGCACGAATTTCCCCGGTGCGTCGTACAGCGCCACGTACCCGGCCCCAGGGTTACCGTGCGCTGGCGGCGGTCCGGTTTCCGGGCGGTCGTTCCGAAGCCAGCCGACCCATTCGGGCCACCAACTGCCGTCCCTGACTTCCGTCGCCGCCTGCCAGCGCTCGGCATCGACGAAACGCTCCCCTTCTCGCCGCGTCGACACGCGATAGCTGCGTCGCGGGTGCCCGGGCTCGCTGACGATTCCGGCATTGTGGCCGCCCTCGGTCAGCAGGAACGTAACGTCCGTATCTGCGAGGAGGTTGATCTTGTACACCGACTGCCAGGGCGAGACGTGATCGCGCGTCGTTCCCACAGCGAAGACCGGCACCCGTATGTCGCTCAGGGCCACCGGCCTGCCACCGACCCGGTAGCGGCCTTCCGCCAGATCGTTTCCAAGGAACAGCCCGGTGAGGTATTCGGCATGCATGCGGTACGGCATGCGGGTCTGGTCGCTGTTCCACGCCATCAGATCGGTCATCGGCCGCCGTTTGCCGAACAGGTAGTCGTGCAGCATCCGCGACCAGATCAGGTCGTTCGAGCGAAGCAGCTGGAAAGCACCGGCCATCTGACGCGTATCGAGGAAGCCCTGCTCCCACATAACGTCCTCGAGAAACGCCACCTCCGCCTCGTCGATGAACAGGCCGAGTTCCCCGGGCTCGCTGAAATCGGTCTGGGCGGCCAGCAGCGTCACCGAATTGAGCCGGTCGTCGCGGTCGCGTGCCATTGCCGCAGCGGCGATGGACAGCAGCGTGCCGCCCAGGCAATAGCCGACAGCGTCGACGCAAGCGGCGCCGGTTATGGCGGTGACGGCGTCGAGCGCCTCGCCGATGCCGAGACGCAGGTAGTCGTTCAGCCCCAGATCCCGGTCCTCCGCCCCCGGGTTCTTCCACGAAATCATGAATACGGTATGGCCCTGCTCGACGAGGTAGCGGACCAGCGAGTTCTCAGGCGAAAGGTCGAGGATGTAGTACTTCATGATCCAGGCCGGCACGATCAGCATCGGCACGGCGCGCACCCGGTCCGTGGCCGGTGCGTACTGGATCAGCTCGATGAGCCGGTTGCTGTGGATCACCTTGCCCGGCGTGACAGCGACATCGCGTCCGACGACGAAGGCGTCGGCGCCGACCGGCCGCTTGCCGACGACGGCGCGTTCCCAATCCTCGACAAGATTGACGGCGCCGCGATAGAGGTTGCCGCCACCCTCTTCGATCGTCGTCGCCAGAAGTTCCGGATTCGTCGCGATGAAGTTGGATGGGGCGACCACGTCGAGGCACTGCCGTGCCGCGAAGGAGACGACGTCCTGGTGATGGCTCGAGACGCCGCTGACCCCATTGGTGGCGTTGTGCCACCATTGCTGCGTCAGCAGGAACGACTGGTACAGAAGATGGTACGGCCAGCGTTGCCAGGCCTCGCCGGTGAACCGTCGGTCCTGCGGCAGCGGCTCGATGCAGGGTCGGTCCTGCCGCCCGAAGGCGCAGCGCTGGGCGTGGAGAAACAGGCGCACCGCCTTGCGTACGGCCTTCTGCTGCAGCTCGATCTGCTTGCCGGGCGCGAGCGCGAGATGCGTCGCCCAATCGGCCCAGGCCAGCAAGAGTGCCGCCGGCGACAGCCCGAACGTCAGCCGCCCGAGCGACGCGTGCGCGAGGCGGTCGAGGAGTAGGCTGTTGATCGGCGATGGCAGCCGCGGATCGCCGTCTTCGTCGGCTCCGTCGCGCGGGCGCGGCTCGTCGTCCGGGGTCATGTTGACGGGCAATGGCGCCGCAGTCTGAACGGCGGTCGACATCGATTCCAACTCCAGACCGATCGGGTCCACAATGCGGCCCGACGCAACCCCTTGCTACCGCGCCGGTGCCGGCGATGACATGACCTGGATCAAGCGGTGCGAAAAATACCGGCGCCCTTGATGCCGGCCGGCCGGATCACCGGCTCCCGCCGCCGTCGAAGGTCAGCAGCGCCTCGTAGAGATCCGGCCTTCGATCGCGAAACACGCCCCACGAGGCGCGCGCCGCCTGCAACGCCTCGGGATCGACGCTGGCGGTCAGCACCTCCTCGTCGTCGCGGCCCGCCTCGGCCAGCATTTCGCCAGTCGGCCCGGCAATGAACGACGAGCCGTAGAAGGTCATCGAGGCGGAGTCGCTCTTTTCGACGCCGATCCGGTTCGACGCCACCAGTGCGACCATGTTCGCCGCGGCGTGGCCCTGCATGGTGCGTTGCCAGTGGCCACGGCTGTCGAGGGACGCATCCTGCGGTTCGCTGCCGATCGCCGTCGGGTAAAGCAGCACGTCGGCCCCCCTGATCGCCATAGCCCGGGCGCATTCCGGAAACCACTGGTCCCAGCATACCGCGGCGCCGACCTTCCCGAAGCGCGTGTCCCACACCCTGAACCCGGTGTCGCCCGGCGTGAAATAGAACTTCTCCTGGTAGCCGGGCCCGTCGGGGATGTGGCTCTTGCGGTAGAGGCCGAGGACCGCGCCGTCGGCGTCGATCATCGCCAGCGAATTGAAGTAGGCATTGTTGGCCTTCTCAAAAAAACTCACCGGCAGCACGACGCCCAGCTCGGCAGCCAGTCCGGCGAAACGCGCGATGACGGGATTGCCGGCGAATGCGCGGGCGAGCCGGAACAGGTCCTGCTTCTGGTCGGGACAGAAATACGGCGTTTCGAACAGCTCCTGCAGCAAGACGATATTGGCGCCCGCCGCGGCGGCCTTGCGTACCAGCGCCTCGGCACGGTCGAGATTGGCCTCGGTGTCCCAGCTGCACGCCATCTGGGTCGCCGCCAGCGTGACCGTCGCCATGGCCCTAGTCGCCGCCTCCCTTCGGCTGCTGCTGCGTGATGCAATGGATGCCGCCGCCGCCGCGCACGATGTCGCCGGCCGGAACCTGGACGACCTCGTGCTCGGGGAACGCCTCGACGACGGTGCGTCGCGCCGCGCTGTCGCGCTTGTCCTCGAACGACGGTATGACGACCCCGCCGTTGGCGATATAGAGGTTTACGTACGAGCTCGAACGACGCTCGCCGTCCTCTTCCATGCGCGCCGGCTGGTCGACGGTGACGACCTCGATCTCGCGACCCGCCGCGTCGCTGCTCGCCTTCAGGATCTCGATGTTGGCCTGCAGGATCTCGTAGTTCGGATCGCCCTTGTCGGGACAGGATGCCGCGAGCACGACACCGGGCCGTACGAAGCAGGCGACGTTGTCGACATGACCGTCGGTCTCGTCGTAATGGTAGCCGGCGGGCAGCCAGATCACCTTGCGTGCGCCGAGCCAGTCCGTCAGCGCCTGTTCGATCTCCTCCCGGCTCATCCCCGGATTCCGGTTCGGATTGAGGAGCACGGTTTCGGTCGTCAGGACCGTACCCTCGCCGTCGCAGTGGATCGCCCCGCCCTCGAGGACGAACGGCGCGTCGAAACGGCGCAGCTTGATCTGCTGCAGCAACAACTCGGCGAGCCTGACGTCGTTGTTGTAGAATTCGTACTTGTTGCCCCACGCGTTGAAATGCCAGTCGCAGCCCGCGACCTCGCCCCGAGCGTTGACGACGAAGGTCGGGCCGATGTCGCGCATCCAGGAATCGTCGATCTCGATCGGCACGACGTCGACGGTCTTGCCGCAGGCGATCGACGCCGTGGCGACGTCTCCCGGATTGGCCACCAGGGTGACCGGCTCGAACTGGGCGATGGCCTTCGCCACCGCGGCATAGGCGTCGCGAGCGTCCTCGATGTGCTCGCCCCAGAGCTCCTCACGGCACGGCCAGGCCATCCAGCACCGCGCATGGGGTTCCCATTCGGCCGGCATGCGAAAACCTTCAGCGGCGGGCGTTGTCATACGGGGGTCCAAATCCGTCACTGGCTGCCGTATCGACACTATGCGGAGGCGCGTCGCCTTTGCAAGCGCGGCAAGCGACTCCTAATCCACCAGTACGAGCGTGTCCGCCGGAGACCAGGAGATCCACAGGTCGTCGCCGATGATGAAGCTGGACTCGGTGCGACGCTCGTCGTTCTGGACCGTCGTCGTGAACTGGACGCCGGCATCGGTATCCAGAAGGATATGGCTCTCATTGCCATAATAGGCGACGTCGCTGATCGTGCCGCGCAGCTGGATGCGGTCGCCGTCGGCGCGTTCCTTCGACAGTCGAGTCTTCTCGGGACGCACGGCGATGCAGATACTGCCGGACGCCGCACCGTCATGGGGTACGTCGATCCGGCCCACGCCATCGATCTCGACCGCCAGCCGGCCCCCGGATACGCCGGCCACCTTCGCCTCGAACTGGTTCACCTTGCCGATGAAGTCGGCGACGAAGCGGCTGTTCGGATGCTCGTAGAGGTCCCCGGGCGCGGCAATCTGCTTCACGATCCCCGCCTGCATCACGGCGGCACGATCGGCCATCGACAGCGCCTCATCCTGGTCGTGCGTGACGATGACGAAGGTTATCCCGACCGAATGCTGCAGGTGCACCAGCTCCAGCCGCATCGCCTCGCGCAGCTTGGCATCCAGCGCCGAGAGAGGTTCGTCGAGCAGCAACACCTTGGGTTCCTTGACGAGGGCCCTGGCGAGCGCCACGCGCTGCCGCTGGCCGCCCGACAGCTGGTCCGGGCGGCGCCCGCCGTAGCCATCGAGATGGACCAGCGCCAGCGCCTTTTCGACGCGGGCGGCGATTTCCGCCCGGGGGACCCGGGTGACCTTCAGGCCATAGGCGACGTTGTCATGAACGGTCATGTGCGGAAACACGGCATAGGACTGGAACACCATGTTCACCGGCCGCTTGTTCGGCGGCACGTTTGACATCGCCTGACCGTCGATCTCGATCTCGCCTTCGCTCGGGGTTTCGAAACCGGCAAGCATGCGCAGCAGCGTCGTCTTGCCACAACCCGACGGTCCCAGCAGCGCGAAGAACTCGCCGGGCCGGATATCGAGGCTGACGCTGTCGACGGCGACGACGCTTCCGAAGCGCTTCGTGACGTCGCGGATGCTGATGATCGGCCGGGCGTCGGTCATTCCTGCTGCCTCTTCGTCCAACGCGACTGCATGGTCATGGCGATCAGCGTCAGCGTCAGCGTGATCACGATGAGCACGGTGGAAGCGGCGTTGACTTCGGGCGTCACGCTGAAACGCACCATCGAATAGATCTTGAGCGGGAACGTCGTCGAACCGACGCCGGCAGTGAAGAAGGTGATGACGAAATCGTCGAGGGACAGCACGAAGGCCATCAGGGCACCGGCGACCAGCCCCGGCACCATGTAGGGGAAGGTGACGTTCCAGAACGTCTGCCACTCGTTGGCCCCGAGGTCGCGGCTCGCCTCCTCGAGCGCCGTGTCGAAGCCGGCCATGCGCGCACGGATGACCACGGCGACGAACGGGATGGTGAAGGCGATATGGCTCGCGGTGATCGTGAACAGGCTGAGCCGGATGTCGACCGCCGCAAAGAAGGCGAGCATGGCAACGCCCATGCAGATCTCCGGGATGACGATCGGCAGGTGTGCGACGCCTTCGTAGGGCCCCTTGCCCGGAAACCGGTAACGGTACAGGGCCAGTCCGAGCATCGCCCCGAACGCCGTCGACACCGCCGTCGACCAGGCGGCCACGATCATCGAGTTGATGAACGCGTCGTGCAGCGCGACGTTGTTGAAGGCCTTTTCGTAATATTTGAACGTGAACCCGCGCCACGTGATGTTGCGGCGCGAGTCGTTGAAGCTGAAGGCGATCAGCGTGACGATCGGGAAATACAGGAAGATGAAGCTGATCAGCAGCGTGATCTGCATCCAGGGCTGGCGCAGATAATCCAGCGGATTGACCTCGCGGCGCCGGCGCCGCTTGCGGCGGGCCGTAGCGGGGGCTGTCGCGGCGGCCTGCTCCGCCATCAGATTTCCCCCTGCCGGGGCCGGTAGCGCGCGGCCAGCGCCCTGATGACGAAGAAGAAGAACACCGGATACATGACCATGAATGAGAGCGCCGAGCCGAACGGCCAGTCGCGCGCCGCGCCGAATTCGCGTGCGATCAGATTGCCGATCATCAGGCTGTCGGTGCCGCCGAGCAGGTCGGGCACGAGGAAGTTTCCCATGGTCAGGATGAAGACGAGCAGCGAACCGGAGATGATGCCCGGCATGACCAGCGGCACCGTCACCGACAGGAAGGTGCGCCAGTGTCCGGCGCCGAGATCGAGGCTGGCCTCGAGGAACGACCGGTCGAGCTTCTCGAGCGTCGCATAGAGCGGCAGGATCAGGAACGGCAGGTGGACGTAGACCAGTCCGATGACGACGGCATACTGGTTGTAGAGCAGCTCGAGCGGCTCGAACTCACCCATGACGCCCGGCAATCCGACGAAGGCGAAGAGCAGGCCGAGCTTCTCGTGAATCCATTCGAGGCCGAAATTCACGAACCCGCGGGTACGCAGCACGGCGATCCACGCGTAGGTGCGGATCAGCAGGTTGGTGAAGAACGGCAGCACGACGATCAACAGCAACGGGTTCTTCCAGCGCGACGGCGCGAACGCGATGCCCATGGCGACCGGGAAGCCGACGACGAGACAGATGATCGTGCTGACGGCGCCGATCCAGATCGATTTGACTAGGATCTGCAGGTGGATCGGCTCTACGGCGCGCAGGTAGTTCTCGAAATTGAACGCCAGGTAGGTCTGGCCCTGCGGGCCGCGCTCACCGAAACTGTAAACCCACACCAGGGCGAGCGGGATCGTGAAAAAAACGAATAACCAGAACGTTGCCGGCGCCATGAATATGGTGAACGCCAGCCTGTCCTTGCGCCAGTCTTCCATGCCTGCCCGTCCCCCGCTACCCCAGTCGGTCCCCGCGTCCCTTCAGTTCTGCAACGCAGGCCTCCAAGACGTCGTTGTGCCGGTCCACGTCCGCCTCGCGCATGTCCGGTGCAATCAATAGCATATTGTGGAACGGGGTCACCAGAATGCCCCGGTTCAGAAAATACAGGTGTATCAATCGGTCGAGCGCCGGGTCGACGCCGTCCAGCGCCTCGGTGCCGTTGCGCGGTGGGTGCGGTTGGAAGCGGTATTCGGTGCGCGCGCCGAGCCGGGTGACGTACCATGGCAGCGCCCGCTCGCGGATAACCCGGCCGATGCCCTCCGCCAGCCGTTCGGCGAGGCCGATCGTGCGGCTGTGGGCGTCATCCGTCATGACCTCCTCGAGCATCACCCGCAGTGCCCGGACCGACAGGGCATTGGCGCTAAGGGTCCCGCCGATCCCGGCGACCGGCACACCCGCCGTCGTGGTCCGCCGCCGGACCGCTTCCCCGACTTCCGCCGTCATCCCGTAAACCGCGACCGGTATGCCGCCGGCGATCGGCTTGCCGATCGTCAGAATGTCCGGCTCCAACCCCCAGGCACGCGTGCAGCCGCCCGCTCCCGCCGAGATCGTGTGCGTCTCGTCGATGACCAGCAGGCTGCCGTTGCGTCGCGTGAGGTCGCGAAGCGCGTCGTGATAGCCCGCGTCGGGCAGGACGATCCCGCTGCGGTTGGTGAGTGCGGGCTCGGTCAGCACGCAGGCGATGTCGCCCCTCGCCAGCACCCGTTCGAGCGCCGGCACGTCGTTGAACTCGATCACCTTCGTCGTCGTGCCGGGATCCACGGGGGGACCGACATTGCCGTCGCGCGACGTCACGGTTCCGGCGCGCACGGTAGCGATCGTCTCGTCCACCGTGCCGTGATAGCAGCCTTCGAAGACAAGGATCTTGGGGCGGCCGGTGATCTCCCGCGCGAAGCGCAGCGCGAAGCGGTTCGCGTCGGTCGCCGTCATTGCGACCTGCCAGAGCGGCAGGCCGAAGCGGACACGAAGCAGCTCCGCGGCCCGTATAGAATCCTCCGTCGGCAGCATGCAGGTCAGGCCCCGCCCGGCCTGCCCGGCCACGGCGGCGGCGACCGGGGCCGGTGAATGCCCGAACATGGCGCCGCTATCACCGAGACAGAAATCGATGTACTCGTGCCCGTCGACGTCGGTCACGCGAACGCCGGTCGCCTCGTCCACGAAGACCGGGAAGGCGCCGGGCCACTCGGACATCCACTGCATCGGCACACCGCCGACGAGCGACCGGCGCGCTTCCTCGGACAGCGCGCGCGAGCGCGGCCGGGCGGCCTCGAACGCGGCCGCTTCGCGCGCCATGAGCTGGACGACCCGCCCGGGGTCAATTCCGGTCATCGCCTGCCGTCGCTGGCGCGAACGCGTCGGGGGGAGGTCGCGGCCTCCCCCCGAACCGGGCCTTCGAAGAACGCCTCACGCCGCCTGGATCGCGGTCCAGGCCTCGTCATAGAGCCGAGTGTGCTCGCCGACGCTCAACAGCGCCTCGCACTTTGCCAGCACGTCCGCCGGGGCGAAGACGGCCGGATTCTCGGTGTATTCCGGTGACATGAGTGCCTTCGCGTCCTTGTTCGGTGTCGCGAAATAGATCGTCTCCGCGATTTCCATGTGCACCTTGACGTCGTGCAGGTGGTTGATAAACGCGTGCGCGTTTTCCGGGTGCGGCGCCCCGGTCGGGATGCACAGATTGTCAACCCAGACGTTCGCGCCTTCCTGCGGGACGACGTAGGTCAGGTCGTCGTCCTCCTCCATCACCGCGGCGATATCGCCGCTCCACTCCATGGTGATGTCGACCTCGCCCGAGAGCAGCAGGTCCTGGCCGTTGTCCTCGGCAAAGGTCTTGATGTGCGGCTTGGCGGCGATCAGCAGGTCACGCGCCTGCGCGATTTCCTTCGGGTTGGTCGTGTTCATGCCGTAGCCGAGATATTTCAGCGCGCAGCCGAGCACCGCGCGCATGTCGCCCAGATAGGCGATACGCCCCGAATACTTCTTCGCCCGGTCGGCCTCGAACACGTCCGCCCAGCTGGTCAGCGGCCCGGCCACCTTGGACTTGCGGTAGCCGAGGCCGATGGTGCCCCACATGTAGGGGATCGAGTGCTTCATGCCGGGGTCGTAGGCCGGATTGGTGAATGCGGGATCGAGATGCCGGATGTTCGGTATCTTCGAATGGTCGAGCGGCATCAGCATTTTCAGCGTGATCATGTCCTCGACCATGTAGTCGCTGGGCACGATCACGTCATACCCCGGATTGCCCTCTTTCAGCTTGGCGAACAGCTCTTCGTTGTCGGCGTAGAGGTCGTATTTGACCTGTATGCCGGTCCGCGCGTTGAACGTACCCAGCGTCTGCTCGCCGATATACGTGTCCCAGTTATAGACGTTGAGTCGCTTCTCTTCGGCGGCCCAGCCGCGGCTGCCGCCCGTCGCGAACGTGATGCCCACCGCGGCGGATCCCTGGAGGAAATTGCGGCGCGAAAACCGCGGCAATCGTGTCCTGCCCAACCTAGTCATTTGCACGTGTCTCCCTTCTGTGGATTGCGGGCGCAGCCTGTGGTGCCTTTTCGTCGCCCGGCAGATTGTACTGATTTACAATTGAGACCAACAAACGCGCCTCTGTCAATCTGCCTGCGCGCAGGACCGCTATCCAACGCCCCGATCGGTTGACCTCACTATAGCGCAGAACGCCGCACCGCGCGGACTCCGTTTGCCACCCGGTCGCCGGGGTGGAGGATCACCAGCTCGTCGGCCGACAGCCCTCCGAGGACCTCCGCGACACGCCCGTTGCTGTGCCCGATGAGAACCCGCCGCAGGCTTGCCCTGCCCTCCTCGAGGACGAACACGGCCCAGTCGGAACCCTCGCGGAACAGCGCGCCAAGCGGGATCTGCAGGACGTCTTCGCCATGCCAGACGACGATATGGACGTCGACCCGGAAACCGTGTCCGAGCTGCCGCCACTGCTCCGCCGGATCGATCAGGTCAAGGATCACGTTCACCCGTTGCTCCTCGATGCCGAGCGCCGAGACCTTGGTGAAGCCGTAGGGCTCGACGCGCCTGACCCTGGCGCGCAGCGTATCGCCGCCGCCCCAGTCGTCGATCGTCGCCGCGGCGCCGACCTCGACGCGAACGGCGTCCGCCGACAGCAGATCGACGACGACCTCCAGATCGGCGGGGTTGCCGACTTCGAGCAACGGCGCGCCGGCGAGCACCACGCCCTCGCTCTCCTGGATCATGCGCAGCACCCGGCCGTCGACCGGCGCGAAGACCTCGACGCAACATTCCGGTGCGACACCGTCACCGACCCTCTGGCCCGGCTGTATCAGGGCAGCGCGCGCCATCTCCAACTCATAGCGACGCTTGGTGATCGTCGCTTCGGCCGTGGCGAGGGCGGCCTCGCGGGTGCGCAGCTCGAGCGTTGCGCGGTCGAGTTCGCGTTGCGATATCGTTCCGCGCTGGGCCAGCTTGGCCGAGCGATCGAGCTCCGATCGCGCGAAATCGAGCTCCGCCTCGGCGCGCGCCCGTTCCGCCTCGGCCAGCGCAAAGGCGGCCTCGGCGGCCTTGATCGTCGCCTCCGCCTGGGCACGCGCGCGGCGGTCGAGAAAGGTCGGATCGGTCGGCCGGATCGTCGCGAGCACCGTCTCGCCGGCAACGACCGCGTCGCCGACGTGCCGCTCGATGCGCAGCACCTGACCGGATACCGGCGCCGAAACCACGTAGACCTCGCGCACTCGGGTGCGCCCGTCGCCGTCGATGGTCACCACCATCGCGTCGCGCACGGCGCCGGCCACGTCGACCGGGACGGGCTGCGGTCGGAACGCGTAGACCGCCGCGGCCGCCAGCAGTACGGCCCAGAAAACGTACCATCTCGCCCGGCGCCACCGGATGGCCAACTTCCCTACTCCCGTGTCTTGAGCACCGCCACCAGGTCGAGGTGATCGATGCGACGGCGCACGGCGAGCCCCGTCACCAGGGCCGAGAGCACGACGACGAGCGCCGCGAATCCGTACGTCCCGATCTCGATGTAAAGCGGAAAATGAAAAAGCTCGGTCTTGATGTTCATCGTCACGAGTGCCGCGAGACCATAGCCGATCAGCCAGCCCAACGGCAGCGAGGCCAGCGTGAGCAGCGCGAATTCGCCGAGCAGGATCCAGGATATCTCGCCCCGGGTAAAGCCCAGCACTCGGAGGCTGGCCAATTCGCGGCCGCGTTCGGACAGCGAGATGCGGGCGCTGTTGTAGACGACTCCGAACGCGATCAGGCCGGAAAACATGACGTTGAACGTGGTCATGAGCAGCAGATTCTCGGCCAGGGTCTCGCGGAAACTCTCCACCGCCGCCGTCTCGACGACGACGCCGGCAACCGTGGGCGCGTTCTTCAGCGCGCGATAGAGTGCCGCCTCGCTTGACTTGTCGATCTGCAGGTACGCGCCGTTGACGATATCGCCCTCGCCCAGAAGGCGATTGAGCGCAGACATCTCCATGTAGGCGGTCGCCCCGAAATACTCCTCGACGACCAGCGTCACCGGGACCTCCAGTTTCTGCCGTCGGCCTTCCTGCACTTCGATGCGCACGCGGTCGCCGAGCCCGGCGCCGAGCGCCTCGGACAATATGGTCGACAGCATCAGGCCCTCCGGCGGGGGGGCGACCGGTCTCAGCCCCGTATCGACGATGCGCGAGAGGTCGGCACCCGGACTTACGCCGACGAGCCCGACCGTCCGCGACCGGTTGCCCATGCGCAGCCGCACCGGCACGGTACGGGCGGGCTCCGCGCGCAGGACACCGGGCAAGCTCTCGAGGTCATGGAGGATGCGGGCCGGGCTCAGCTCGCTGAACGAGACCGTGACGTCCTGGCGGTGCACCTGGTTGAACTGGATGTCGATCACGAGGTCGAGCGCATCGCGCATGAACATCGAGCTGATCATGACGGCGGCGGCCATGGCGATGCCGAGCGAGGTGAGGCCGGCGCGTACCGGCCGCCGCATCAGGTGCCGCAGGATCATGCGGGTCGGCTGCGCGAGGCGCCCCGTCAATCCGATCCGCTCGAGCATCGTCTTGCGGTAGACCGGCGGCGCCGCCGGCTGCATCGCCACGGCCGGCGGCAGCGTCGCCGCCTGGCGGACCGCGCCGAGCGCGCCGAGCAGGCCGACACCGAAACTGACCAGCGAGGCAAGCACGAACACCGCCGGCTCCAGCCGGTAATAGAGGAACGGGAAGCGGAAGAAATTGGTATAGAGCTCGGTCAATCCCCGGCCGAGCCAGGCGCCGCCGGCAAAACCGAAGACCACGCCGAGCGCAACGATCGTCAGCACGAGCTTCGCGTAGTGCCAGCCGACTTCGAGCCCGGAATAGCCGAAGGCCTTCAGCAGGCCGATCTGCTCGCGTTCGGTCGCGATCAGCCGCGAGGCGACGATGTGCAGGAGGAACGCCGCGACTCCGAGGAAGAT
Organism: Alphaproteobacteria bacterium; assembly: GCA_041584475.1. Lineage (GTDB taxonomy): Bacteria > Pseudomonadota > Alphaproteobacteria > UBA8366 > JADFVY01 > JBFHDX01. Next base: position 16,189 of record JBFHDX010000021.1, on the reverse strand, counting down.
CGGCGACATCATGCTGCCCATGGCGTCCAGCTGCGTCAGTTCGTTCGAGAGCCACCAGTGCGACGCGTGGTCTTTGCGGCCGTAGGCGCCGGCCGTGCCGTAGGGCTCCAGCAGGCGGTCGAGCTCGGCGATAACCGTCGCCTCGGACGCGCCGCGCAGGATGGTCAGCGATACGTCGTTGAAGGAATCCTCGAGGTCGAAGGCCGCGGCCAGGGTTTCGTGGCCGATCCACAGGATTCCGAAGCGCCGGTCGTCCGGCATAATCGCGCCTGGCCCCAGCGCGTAGATGAACTCCGGCGAGAGCGCCACGCCGACGATATCGAGACGGCGCTTGCGGCCGTTGATGACCGCGAACAGATGGTCGCCCGGGCCAAGACCGTGTGCTTCGGCGAACGGCTCGCCGACGACGACCTCGCCGGTGCGACCGGGCGCGATCCGTCTGCCCTTGCGCACGTGAAGGAGATTGAGCAGCGCCTCGCCGCGTTCGGGCTGCGAGACGAGAAGGCCGCTCGCGGGCTCGTCCATGCCGGCGACGTCGAGCGTTACGTGCGCGACGATCCGCGTCTCGACGCGACCGACGCCCGGGATGGCGGCGATGCGCGAAGCCAGCCGCTCGGGCGCGCGCTTGACCGACGCGAACACGTCGGCGAACCGGTAGCGCTCGTAATAGGCGACCCTTGTCTCATCGAGCGACCGCAGCGTGCCGAACGACATGACGTACATGGCGACACCGCAACCGATGACGAGCGCGATCGCCAGAGCCTGCATCCAGATATGCCGCAGGTCCCGCAGCAGCTTGCGATCGAGTGCGCGCATCCGCCTACCACACGAGTTCGGCCGCCGATCGGCGCGTCGCATTGACGACGACCTCGACGACCCTGCCGTCGGCAAAGCGGATCACGCGATGGGCCATCTCGCCGATTCCGACATTGTGGGTGATGAGGGCGGTCGTCGTGCCGAGTTCGCGATTGACCGACTCGAGCACTTCGAGGACGACGACCCCGGTCTTGCTGTCGAGCGCCCCGGTCGGCTCGTCGCAGAGCAGCACGTCCGGCCGCTTGGCGACGGCGCGGGCGATCGCCACGCGCTGCTGTTCGCCCCCTGACAGCTGGGCGGGGAAATGGTTCATCCTTTCGGCCAGGCCGACGAGGGCGAGCGCGTCCTGCGCCAGCATCGGATCGGTCGCGATCTCGGTGACGAGGCCGACATTCTCCAGTGCCGTCAGGCTCGGAATCAGATTGTAGAACTGGAACACGAAACCGACGTGGTCGCGGCGGTAGGCGGTGAGCTCCGCTTCGCCGAAGGCGGTGAGTTCGTGGTCGCGGAACCACACCGTCCCCTCGCTCGGCTTGTCGAGTCCGCCGACGATGTTGAGAAAGGTGGATTTGCCGCTGCCCGACGGGCCGAGCAGCACGGCCATCTCGCCCTCATAGAGCTCGAGGTCGACGCCGCGCAGGGCATGCACGGCCACCTCGCCGGTCCGGTAGATCTTCGTAAGGCCGCGCACGCGGAACGCGGCGACGGGCCCTTCGGCCTTCGACTGCGGCGGTGTTGTGGCACGGCTCACGCTGGCACCTTTGTCTCGAACATAGCGCGTCGCGCCTGCCCCGGCGTTGCGACAGGTCAATCGGCCATTCTAAATTCCCCGCATGACGCGCCGCGGCAAGCGTTTCATCGGCACCTCGGGTTGGCGCTACGATCACTGGATCGGCACCGCCTATCCTGCCGATCTGCAGCCGCAGGAAACGCTGGGCTACTATGCCCGATTCCTGGGGAGCGTCGAGATCAACAGCACGTTTTACGGCCTGCCCGGGCGAAAATCGCTCGCCGGGTGGCTGGCCGCGACGCCACCGGGGTTCGTGTTCGCGGTCAAGGCCAGCCGGTATCTCACCCACATGAAGAAACTGAAGGACCCGGAAGCGGGAGTCGGTCGCTTCTTCGCGGCGATCAGGCCACTGCGTGAGCGGCTGGGGCCCGTCCTGTTCCAGCTGCCGCCGCGCTGGCGCCGCAATCCGGCGCGCCTGGAGGCATTTCTCGATGCGCTGCCGAAGGGCAATCGTTATGCCTTCGAGTTCCGCGACCCGAGCTGGCACGTGGAGGAAATCCTGGCCATGCTCGCACATCGAAACGCCGCCTTCTGCGTCTTCGAGTTGGCGGGTGTACAGTCGCCGAGGCCGGTTACCGCGGATTTCGTCTATGTCCGACTGCACGGGCCCGGCGCCGCCTACAGCGGCCGCTACGACGAGCGCGCTCTGAAGGGCTGGGCCGGCCGCATCGAGGCATGGCTTGCGCAGGGTCTCGACGTCTACTGCTATTTCGACAACGACGAGTCCGGCCATGCCTTCGAGAACGCCGTGCGGCTCGCCGACCTGGTTGACCGCCCATAGAGCGGATCGAGCCTAGGCCTTGACGATGCGGTCACGGTCCCCGCTGACCCGGCGCGTGACGTTTCGCGTATCGACCACCAGCGGACAATTCGCGACGATCAGGTCGTAATCCACCGCGTCGTGATCGGTCACGATGAGCGCGGCGTCGATCCGCGCGAGGAATTCGGCGCTCAGCTCGATCGAGCGGCGGCCGGCTAGGCGCGAATGGTCGCGCGTCGGCGGGATCTCGGCGACATGGGGATCGTGAAAGACGACCTCGGCGCCGCGTTCCTCGAGCAACTCGATGATGACGAAAGCCGGACTGCCGCGCGTATCATCGACGTTTCTCTTGTACGCCACGCCGAGCACCAGAATTCGGGCGCCGTTCAGGCCCTTGCGGGCGCGTGCGTCGAGGGCCTGCGCAAGCCGCTCGACGACGTGGCGAGGCATCTCGGTATTGATCTCTCCCGCAAGCTCAACGAAGCGCGTGGACAGGCCGAACTCGCGGGCCTTCCACGTCAGGTAGAACGGATCGATCGGAATGCAGTGCCCGCCGAGCCCCGGCCCGGGGTAGAAGGGCATATAGCCGAAAGGCTTGGATTTGGCGGCGTCGACGACTTCCCAGATGTCGATCCCCATGCGCTCGTAGACCAGCTTCAGCTCGTTCACGAGCGCGATATTGACGGCGCGGAAGATATTCTCGGTCAACTTCACGGCTTCCGCCGTCGCCGTGGAAGACACCGGAACGACCTCGTCGACGATCTGCCCGTAAAGCGCCTCCGCCAGCCGCTGTGCCGCCTCGCCGTCGGCGCCCACGACCTTGGGGATGGTGGTGGTTCGATGCGTCGCATTACCGGGATCTTCGCGCTCCGGGGAATAGGCGAGAAACAGATCGACGCCCGACTTGAGCCCGTGTTCCTCGAGGATCGGCCGTAGGACTTCGCCGGTCGTCCCCGGCCACGTCGTCGATTCGAGGATGACGAGCCGGCCCGGCTGGAGATGCGGTGCGATGGTCGCCGCGGTCGCGGTCACGAACCGAAGGTCCGGCTCGCGCTGCCGTGTCAGCGGTGTCGGCACGCAGATCAGCACGACCTCCACGTCGACAATCTGCGTGAAATCGTCGGTCGCACGGAAACCGCCCTGCTTCGTGATCTTTCGGAGAGCGCGCGAGGGGATGTGACGGATGTAGCTCTCGCCGCGATTGAGGCGCGCGACCTTCGCCGGATCGATATCGAACCCGACCACCTCGAAACCGCCCTCGGCGAAGGCAACCGACAGCGGCAGCCCGACGTAACCGAGTCCGATGATACCGATCGTCGCGCTGCGCGCCGTGAGACGCCCATGCAGGCCGCGGGCGAGGGCGTTCTCTTCGCTGTGCTGGCTGTTCATTCATCCGCCGGTGGTTGATGCGGCTGCCGGAGCCAGGCCGCGTGGAGGCTATGAAGCAAGCCGCCGCTCCGCCTGTCAACACGATGTCGCGCGCGGCGGAGCGTCGCAAGGGGCGAAACCCGGCTTGCGTGCAACGGTGGCTTTCGATACACGAATAGGGTTATGCACCGGCCATTGCCAGCCGGTTCGGACGATGCCGTGCGGTGCCCACCGGACCGTCACGGCGCGACCGAAAATCCTGGCCGCCACGCATTCGGGTCGCCGCTGAGCGGCACGGGCACGGCAACGGCGAGGCCGCAAGAAGAAAAAGGAAAGGTTGATCCGACGATGATGGCAACGAACAAGAGCTCAGCGACGCATTCGGCGGACAGGGGTCGCAGGCGGCAACCGGTTCAAGCCGGGGCAGCCGGGCCGGTGAAGATCATGGTCGTCGACAGCCATGCGCTCGTCCGGCAGGGCTTCGCCGTCCTGCTGCGCGATCTCTTCCCGAAGTCCGTGATCGTCGAGGCCGCGGATGGCGGCGAGGCAATAACCGCCGCCGCCAGCAATGCCGATTGCCGGCTCGTGCTGATCGATCTGGGTTCGCTCGACGGCGCCGGCCCGGGGACCGTCGCCAAGCTCGCGCGCAAACTGCCCCGCGCCGCGATCGCGGTTCTCGCAGCGTCCGGCACGGCCAGCGACATCGTCGATTCGTATCGCGCGGGTGCTCGCGGCTTCATCGCCAAATCGACGAGGTCGGACGTCCTTGCGCCGGCATTGCAGCTGATCCTCTCCGGCGAGACCTTCATCTCGTCCTGCGGCATGCAGGCCCTTACCGACGCAATGCCCGAGCCGCCGCTGCGCGAGCGGCGTCCGGCGGAGGATGCGCCGACGCTGACCGCGCGCCAGACCGAGATCCTCAACCTGCTTGCCCAGGGTCTGCCGAACCGGGACATCGCCCGCCGGCTCGGCATGCTCGAGGGAACGGTCAAGGTGCACGTCAAGACCATCCTGCAGAAGCTCGGTGTGCACAACCGGACCCACGCCGTCGTCACCGGCATGCGGCTGGGCTTGATCCCGATCCAGGCGGTGCTCTCCGGACAGGGCTGCTGACCCGCGCCACCGTAATTCGCCTTTACCGTTCGCCGCCGTTGCTGCACCCTTAGCAGTCGGCGGGGTGAGTGGAGGACGATGTCGTTGAGCGTCGTGCAGCGGCGGCCGCGTGGTCGAACCGGACCGGAGGCGGCACCGGAGAACATAAGCCGATTTCATGCGGATCTGGCGCGGCAGATCCTCGGTCTCGCACGGGAGCGCAAGCTCGGGGCGGGACATCAGTTGAAGGAACAGTGGCTTGCGGAGGAGCTCGGCGTATCGCGCTCGCCGGTGCGCGCCGCGCTGCGCCTGCTTGCGGCACGCGGCATGGTCCGCTCGGTGCCGAACCAGGGCTGCTTCCTGACCGATGCGGCGGACGGCAGGGATCCCGAAGACTGGGACATTCCCCCGACCGGCGAGGAACGACTGCATTTGGCGATCATTCGCGACCGGTTCGCGCGCCGGCTCGATCAACGTATCAACGTCACGGAGCTCGTGCGGCGGTACGGTGTGACGCGGTCGATGGTCGGCCGGGTTCTCTCGCGCCTCGCCGACGAGGGGCTGGTCGAGCGCGAACCGGGTCGGCCGTGGAGCTTCGTGCCGTCACTCGACGAGCCGGCGATCTACGAGGACAGTTACCGCTTCCGCATCCTCGTCGAGCCGGAGGCGATCCTCGGGCCCGGTTTTCGGCCCGACCCTGTCCAGATCGAGCGGCTGCGGCGCGTCCATGTCGACCTGCTCGACGGCCCGGTGCACACGGCACCGTTCCAGCGCCTGGTCGATGCCGACGCCGATTTCCACCAGACGATCGCCGGGTTTTCGGGCAACCGCTTCATCATCCAGGCCATCCAGCAGCAGACCAGGCTGCGCCGGTTCGTCGAGTACCAGTTCGGCGCCGACCGCGACCGCATGGCCGAATCGTGCCGTGAGCATATGGCGATCCTCGATGCCCTCGGCGCGGGCGACCTGCGCGCGGCCGCCGAACTGATGCGCGAGCACATCGCCGTATCGCGCGACCTGCGGCCGTCGTTCCGGCAACCCGGACGGCAGACGCGCGCATCGAAACGCACCTGATCCTGTTTCGCCGAAGGCGTTACCGGCGAGGGCCGTCCATCGCCGCCGCGAACAGCGACCGGTAATCGTCGGCGCTGGCCGGCCGCGGGTTGGTCGCGCTGCTGTGGTCGGCGACCGCTCCCTCGACCATGCGATCGATGACGTCCTCCGCGACGCCCATGTCGCGCAGGCTCGCGGGCAGACCGAGCCGGTCGTTGAGCGCCTCGACCGCCGCGGCGAGTTCGACGTCCCCGGCCAGACCCATCGCTGCCCGCAGCCGGTCATACTTGTCGCCGACGTGACCCTCGTTGAAGCGCAGCACCGCCGGCAGGATCACCGCGTTGAGGGTGCCGTGGTGCAGCACGGGCTCGCGCAGCCCGCCGAGCGGATGCGACATCGCGTGCACCGCACCCAGCCCCTTCTGGAACGTGAGACCGCCCTGCAGGGACGCCATCATCATGTGCCAGCGCGCTTCGCGATCCGAGCCGTCGGCCACGGCGCGCTCGATCCAGCGCACGGCCCGTCCGGCACCGTCGAGCGCGATCGCATCCGCGGGCGGATTGACGCGCGGCGAGAGGAACGTCTCGATGCAGTGCGTCAGCGCGTCCATACCCGTCGCCGCGGTCAGCATCGGCGGCAGACCGAGCGTCAGGTCGGGGTCGCAGACGGCGACGCGGGGGATCATATGGGGCGCGATGAAACCGAGCTTGCGCCCGTCGCGCAGCGTGACCAGCGCCGCCCGCCCGACCTCGCTGCCGGTGCCGGCCGTCGTCGGGACCGCAATCACCGGCGCCACGGCGTCGGTGATGCGGGCCATGCCGCCGAGGATGGCCGCGTAGCGCTCGAGCGGACCGGGGTGGGTCGCCAGCAATGCCACCCCCTTCGCGAGATCGATCGACGAGCCGCCACCGAGCGCGACCAGCCCGTCGCAGCCGTGCACGCGATAGGTCTCGAGGGCGGCGTCCACGGCTTCCTCGGTCGGGTTGGGGGGCGTCGCGTCGAACATGGCCGGGTGTCGGTCGAGCACGTCGACGACCCTGTGCACGAGCCCGGCACCGCGCACACCGGCGTCGGTGACCAAGAGCGGCCGCGCGACGGCAAGCGCAGCGAGTTCCTCGCGCAACAGCGTTACGGCGCCGAAGTCGAACTGGATCCGCGTCAGATAGCTGATCAGGGCCATGCGGGGTGCTCACTCCGGGTTCGGTGCTGCGGCCGCCGTGCCCCTGCCGCGAGGCGGCGGCGTCACAGGCGCGGGGACGGCGACACCCGGGTCGGCAATCCTATTGGCAATGAAGGGGCATGAACAGGCGAATCGCACCGCCAACGCGCCGACGGGCAAGGCGTCCGCGCAGCGATGCGAGAGCCGGGCCGCACGCACGGCGGACCGAGCGAGATGCGAGCGCCGCGAGACGGCATCACGACGTGGCTGTCGACCGCGATTTGCGGTTAATCTGGGGGCGAAGCACAGGCCGTAGGGGGAGATTCGCCGCGCCATGACCCGGATCGATCGCATCGAGATCCTGCAGGTCGACCTGTCGCCGAAGGTGGTCCGCACCGACGCGATCCAGTCCTTCGTCACCCAGGAGACCGTATTCGTCGAGCTTTTCGCGACGGACGGCACCTCGGGCCTCGGTTACAGCTACACCATCGGCACTGGCGGCAGCAGCGTCGTCGCCCTGCTGCGCGACCACCTGGCGCCACGCCTCGTCGGCCGCGATCCGGCGACCGTCGAGGCAATCTGGAGGGATCTGTTCTTCCACACCCACGCCACGGCCGTCGGTGCCCTGACGTCGCTGGCGCTCGCCGCAATCGACACCGCGCTGTGGGACCTGCGCTGCCGCCGCGCGGGCCTGCCGCTGCACGTCATGGCGGGCGGCGCGCAGGCGCGCGTGCCGCTCTACACGACCGAAGGGGGCTGGCTCCACATCGAGACGGCGCAGCTCGTCGAGGAGGCGCTGGCCGCGCGCGCGGCCGGCTTCGGCGGCGCCAAGATCAAGGTCGGAAGACCCAGCCTGCGCGAGGACGTGGCGCGTCTCGCCGCGGTCCGCGAGGCCGTCGGCGAAGGGTTCGAAATCATGGTCGACGCCAATCAGGGCTTCACGGTCGCCGAGGCGATCCGGCGCGCCAGGCGCTTCGAGTCGCTCGACCTGGCCTGGCTCGAGGAGCCGCTGCCGGCGGAGGACATGGCCGGCCATGTCCGCCTGAGCCGCGCGACCAGCCTGCCGGTCGCGGTCGGCGAATCGCTGTACCACCCCTCGCATTTCCGGGAATATCTGCAGGCCGGCGCGTGCTCGATCGTCCAGGCCGACGTCGCCCGCATCGGCGGCATCACGCCCTGGCTCAAGACCGCGCATCTGGCGGAGACGTTCAATGTCGAGATCTGTCCGCACTTCCTGATGGAGCTGCATGTCGGACTGTGCGCGGCCGTGCCGAACGCGCGCTGGGTCGAGTACATCCCGCAGCTCGACGCGCTGACGACGACGCCGATGCGCATCGAGGACGGTCACGCCGTGCCCTCCGACCAGCCCGGCCTCGGCATCGCGTGGGATCGCGAGAAGATTGCCCGGGCGAGGCTCTGGGACCCGATCGTCGTGCATTGACCGCCGGGCTCCGCGAACCGTCATTTCGGGCTTCGGGCGGACCGTATGTGTGCTAATTTTTGCGCCCGCGGTCCCCGGCGACCGATACCTTGGATTCGATCCCATGAGCCTTTCCGCCCCGGTCGCCGACTCCGCCGCCGAGAGCCGCCGCGGCATCGCCTGGATGCTGGTGACGATGCTGCTGTTCGTCTGCATGGACGCGGCCGCCAAGCACCTCGCCCAGAGCTATCCGGTGCCGCAGGTGGTCTGGGCCCGGTTCGTGTTCCACGCGCTGCTGCTGGCGGCGTTTCTCGGGCCGCGATTGCGGAGCACCGTGATCACCCGGCGCCCGGCGCTGCAGCTGGCGCGCTCCGGCCTGCTGATGGTGACGACGATCCTGTTCTTCTCCGGTCTGTACTATCTGCCGCTGGCCGACGCGTCCGCCCTCATGCAGATCGGCCCGCTGGTCGTGACGGCACTGTCGATGCCGCTGCTCGCCGAACATGTCGGGCTGCGGCGCTGGTCCGGCGTCGTCATCGGCTTTTCCGGCGCGATGATCATCGTCCGCCCGGGCAGCGATGCGATGCAGCTGGCGGCGCTGTTTCCGCTCGCCGCGGCCGCCACCTACGGTCTCTACCAGATCGCGACGCGGCTGCTCAGCCGCAGCGACGCGCCGCTGACGACGCTGTTCTACACGCCGCTGGTCGGCGCCGTCGTCATGAGCGCCGCCCTGCCCTACTTCTGGCGTACGCCGGACGTCGACGGCTGGATGCTCATGGTGCTGATCGGCCTGATCGGCGGGATCAGCCACTTCACGCTGATCAAGGCGTTCTCCTCGGCACCGGCCGCCACCGTCTCGCCGTTCGGTTATTCGAGCCTGATCTGGGCGGCAATCCTCGGTTTCGTGCTGTTCGGCGACTTCCCCGATGCCTGGACGATCAGCGGCGCGGCGGTGATCGTCGGCAGCGGCCTGTACATCCTGCACCGCGAGCACGTGCGCCGACGGCCGACGTGATCGCGCCGGGAAATCTTCAGTCGGGCATCGGGATCTTCTGGGCGTCGCTCGGCACCACGTAGCCGCGCTGCACCGCCGGCCGCGCGGCGAGCGACAGGTACCAGCGCTTGACGTTGGGAAAACCGTTCAGGTCGATGCCCTGCCAGTCCCAGCGGGCGAACCAGGGGAAAGTCGCGATATCCGCGATCGAGTAGTCGTCGACGATATAGTCGCGGCCCTCGAGGCGGCGGTCGAGCACGCCGTAGAGTCGCTTCGCCTCGTTCAGGTAGCGCTCCTCGGCATAGGGCGCCTTGCCGGGGTTGAATTTCACGAAGTGATGGACCTGACCCAGCATCGGACCGACACCGCCCATCTGCCACATGAGCCACTCGATGACGCGCCAGCGCGGCTCGTTCGCCGTCGGCATCAGCTTGCCCGTCTTTTCGGCGAGATACATCAGGATCGCGCCCGACTCCATCAGCGGCAGCCCGGTGTCGCGGTCGACGATCGCGGGAATCCGGTTGTTCGGTGCGATCTTGAGGAATTCGGGATCAAACTGCTCGCCCTTGCCGATGTTGACGGCATGGACCTCGTAATCCAGCCCGAGCTCCTCCAGCGCAATGGACACCTTGCGCCCGTTCGGCGTGCTCCACGTGTAGAGATCGATCATCGGCTTCCTGCCCGGTTTCGTTGATTGCGCCGCGACGCCCCCGCGCGAGCGCCGTCGCATTGATCGCACGGCGCGCCCGCCCCCCGCAACCTCGCGCCGGCTCAACGGCGATTTGCTCGCGGCGCGTCGGGCGGCTAGCCTCGGCAGGCGGGGAACGGAAGACGGCGCATGCCGGAGCACGAGAACGAATACACCGACGACTTCGTCGCCAAGCTCGAACTGCTTTGGGGCGAGGGGTTCCTCTCGCCGGGCGGCCCGGAGGAGACCGCCCGCATCCTCGAGGGCGTCGACCTCGGCGGTCGGGACGTGCTCGATATCGGCTGCGGCATCGGCGGCATCGACGTGCTGCTGGTGCGCGAGCACGGGGCCGGTTCGGTGACCGGCATCGATGTCGAAGCACCGCTGATCCGACGGGCTCGGGAACGCGCCGCCCGCGCCGGCGTCGCCGATCGCGTCTCGTTCCGGCTGGTCGAGCCCGGCCCGTTGCCGTTCGCGGCCGACTCGTTCGACATCGTGTTCAGCAAGGACTCGATGATCCACATCCCCGACAAGCCGGCGCTCTTCGCCGACGTCCGGCGCCTGCTGCGGCCCGCAGGGCTGTTCGCCGCCTCGGACTGGATGCAGAGCGCCGCGGGCCCGGAATCGCCCGAGATGGCGCGCTTCGTCGAGACCTCCGGGCTGAGCTTTTCGATGGGCATCACCGATGTGCTGCCGGCGCAGCTCGAATCGGCGGGCTTCGAGGCGGTCCGCGTCGTCGATCGCAGCCCCTGGTACCGCGGGGAGGCGCGGCGCGAGCTGGCGCGCATGCGCGGCGAGCTGCGCGGCGCGCTTCTCGAGATCCTCGGCCGCGAGGCCGCGGATCGCTGGATCGCCATGCGCAAGGCGATGATCGATGCGCTCGATGCCGGCGTCTTCCGCCCGACCCATTTGCGCGCCCGCAAGCCGGCGGCGGGACACTAGGGTTCAAACCCGATCAGCATATCGACGTTACAGGCTTCGACTGATTCACGGAGTCCCGCGCGTGAGGAGGCTCCACCGATGTCGCGAACGCCCTGTTTGTTGTCTGCCGACGCGTCGGCGGCGATCAGGCGGCATTCGTCCAGAGACCACCTCGCGGCCGTCCAACGCGCCGCTATCATCGCTCTCCGGGTCTGAGCGAGTCTGGACCCCAAGGCCCACTCGTCACCTCGCAACGGCGCCTGCGCACCGTTCGTGCGACCTACTCCTCAAAGCGACCCGTGGCGTCGCGATCGCGGTCGTATCGTCGCGTGAGCGGAAACGGCGGCAACCAGGACTCGCGACGGACGATCCAGCTTTCGTAGGTCGGCAGCAGCTGGTCAGGGGCGTCAAGGGATCCCAGGTTCACTTCGATTTCGTCTGCGCTTCGCGCGAAAACGGACGAGCCGCAGCGGGGACAGAAGAACCGCCCGAGGTAGTCGCGTGCGTCGCCGTCGATCGTCACCGCATCCTGGGGGAATACCGCGGAAGCGTGAAAAAGCGACCCATGATGCTTGCGGCAATCGAGACAGTGACAGAGGCCGACCCGGTATGGGCGTCCCGACGCCACGATTCGGACGTCGCCGCACAGGCAGCCGCCGGTGAATTGATCCATGCCGCGTCTCCTGCAAAATCAAGCGGTCGGAATCGTTAGAACGAACAGCACTGTTGCTGCAATGACCGGGGCGGGCGGGCACCTGTCGGCGGCCGTCATCGCTTTCCGGGTGCGAACGAGTCTGGACCCTAGAGCAACACCCAGGCCCCGAGACCGAGGAAGACAAAGAAGCCGACGACGTCGGTCACCGTGGTCAGGAACACCGCCGATGCGACCGCCGGGTCGGCGCCCCAGCGTTCGAGGCCGATCGGAATCAGCGTCCCGGAAAGGCCTGCGACCAGAAGATTGATGACCATCGCCGCGGCGATCACCACGCCGAGCACGCCATCGCCGAACCAGCCCCAGGCGATGAGGCCCATCAGGACCGCGAACAGCACCCCGTTTATGAAGCCGACGAGGCTCTCCTTCGCCACGGCACGCAAAGCGCCGGCGGCGGTCAGTTCGCGCGTGGCGAGGGCGCGGACCGTCACGGTCAGCGTCTGGGTGCCGGCGTTGCCGCCCATCGAGGCGACGATCGGCATCAGGATCGCCAGCGCGACGACCCGCTCGATCGCGGCATCGAACAGGCCGATCACCAGCGACGCGAGAATCGCGGTGGCCAGGTTCACGAGCAGCCAGGAGAACCGGGACCGGGTCGTCGCCACGACGGCGCTGTAGTAGTCGTCCTCGCCGACGCCGGCGAGCTTGAGGATGTCCTCCTCGTGCTCCTCCTCGATGACGTCGACGACGTCGTCGACCGTGATCACGCCGGCGAGCCGCCCCGACTCCTCCACCACGGGGGCCTCGACGAGGCCGTACTGGCGGAACAGGAAGGCGACGTCCTCCTGGTCCATGGTCACGGGAATCGGCCTGAAGTCGGTGTCCATGATCTCGGTCAGCAGCGCCGGCCGTTTGGCGCGCAGCACGCGGCTGAGCGGCAGCATGCCGATCGGCTTGTGCGCCGGATCGACGACGACGAGGTCGTAGAAATCGTCGGGCAGTTCCGCGTCGGAACGCATGTAATCGATGGTCTCGCCCACCGACCAGACGGCGGGGATCGCCACGACCTCGCGGCGCATCAGGCGCCCGGCGCTGTATTCCGGCCACGCCAGGGCCTCCTCGTAGAGCACGCGGTCGCTGACCGGGACCGCGTCGAGCAGTTCGCGCTGCTCTTCCTCGTCGAGGTCCTCGATCAAATCCACGGCATCGTCGGTCTCGAGCTCCGAGACGACCGCCGCCAGCTGCTCGGTATTGAGCAGTTCGATCAGGTCCTCGCGCACCGTCTCGTCGATATGGGCGACGACCTCGGCGTCGAGATGGTCGCCGATGACCTCGATGACGACGCCACGCTCGGTCGATGCGAGCTGCTCGAGCAGGTCGGCGAGGTCGGCGGCGTGGAGCGGCTCGACGAGCGGCGGGATGTCGCCGAGCCGGCCCTGCTGCACCGCCTCGTGCACCGCGTTCACGAGCTCGTCGTTGACGCCGTAGAGCCCTTCGAGCTCGCCCTCGCGCTCCGGCGACAGTGCGTCGTGCAGGTCGGGATCGGGCGGCGGCGAGTCGGTCATTGCGTGTCGGTCCGGACCGCCTGCGCCGCCTGCGCGTCGACGACGGACAGGGCGGTCATGTTGACGATGCCGCGGGTGGTGACCGACGGCGTGAGGATGTGCACCGGCTTCGCCGTGCCGAGCAGGATCGGGCCGACCGACAGTCCCTCGCCGAGCACCTTGAGCAGGTTGTACGAGATGTTCGCGGCGTCGAGCGACGGCATGATGAGCAGGTTGGCGCTGCCCTTGAGCCGGCATTCGGGATAGAAGCGGTCGCGGATGTCCTTGACGAGCGCCGCGTCGGCGTGCATCTCGCCTTCGACCTCGAGATCGGGGTGCGCCGCCTGCAGCAGCGCCACCGCCTCGCGCATGCGCCGCGCGGATGCCGAGTCAATCGACCCGAAATTCGCGTGCGACAGCAGCGCGATCTTCGGTTCGACGCCGAAGCGCCGGGTCTCCTCGGCGGCGAGGATCGTCATCTCGGCGATCGAGGCGGCGTCGCGGTCCGCCATCACGTGGGTGTCGGCGATGAAGTAGGTGCCGCGGCTGAGGATCAGCACGGTGAGCGCAGCCGTGTCGCGGACCCCGTCGCGCAGGCCGATGACGTCGCGCACGTGGCGCAGGTGGCGCTGATAGGTGCCGACGGTGCCGCAGATGCCGGCGTCGGCCTCGCCGCGGCGTACCATCAGCGCGGCGATCACGGTCGTGCGCGTGCGCACCACGGTGCGCGCATAGTCCGGCGATGCGCCTTTGCGCGCGAGCAGGCTGTGATACAGCGACCAGTACTCGTCGTAGCGCGGATCGTCCTCCGGATCGCACAGCTCGAAGTCCTCGTCCATGCGCAGGCGCAGGCCGAGCCGCCGGATCCGTCCCTCGACGACGCGGCGGCGGCCGATCAGCACCGGCTGCACGAGGCGCTCGTCGACCGCCACCTGCACGGCACGCAGCACGCGCTCCTCCTCGCCCTCGGCGTAGACCACGCGGCGCGGATCGGTGCGTGCGGACTCGAACACGGGCTTCATGACCAGTCCCGAGCGGAAGACGAAGCGGCTGAGCCGGTCGTGATACTCGCCGAAATCCTCGATCGGACGGGTCGCGACGCCGCTTTCCATCGCCGCCCTGGCGACCGCCGGGGCGATCGCCGTGATGAGCCGCGGGTCGAAGGGGCGCGGGATCAGATATTCGGGCCCGAAGCTGCCCGGCTGCCCCCCATAGGCCGTGACCACGATGTCGGAGACCTCGGCGCGCGCGAGCCCGGCGATGGCATGCACGCAGGCGATCTTCATAGCCTCGTTGATGCCCGTCGCCCCGACGTCGAGCGCGCCGCGAAAGATGAACGGAAAGCAGAGCACGTTGTTGACCTGGTTCGGGTAGTCGGAGCGTCCGGTGGCGATGATCGCGTCGGGCCGCGCTTCCTTCGCCTCTTCCGGCATGATCTCCGGGACCGGGTTGGCCAGCGCCATGATCAGCGGCCGGTCGGCCATTCCTTTCACCATCTCGGGCTTGAGCACACCGGGGGCGGACAGGCCGAGGAAGATGTCGGCACCGTCGATCACCTCGCCGAGCGTGCGCTTCTCGGTCCGCTTCGCATAGCGGACCTTGCGCGGGTCCATCTCCTCCTTGCGGCCTTCATAGACGACGCCGTGGATGTCGGTGAGCGTGATGTTCTCCACTTTCATGCCCATGTCGACGAGCAGGTCGACGCACGCCAGCGCCGCGGCACCGGCCCCGGAGGTCACGAGCTTCGCCGTCTCCAGCGGCTTCTCGACGATCGACAGGCCGTTGTAGATCGCCGCGGCGACGATGATCGCCGTGCCGTGTTGGTCGTCGTGAAACACCGGGATATTCATGCGCTCGCGCAGGCGCCGCTCGATGTCGAAGCATTCCGGGGCCTTGATGTCCTCGAGGTTGATCGCGCCGAAGGTCGGCTCGAGCGCGGCCACGACCTCGACGAACCGGTCCGGATCGCGGGCGTCGACCTCGATGTCGAACACGTTGATGCCGGCGAATTTCTTGAACAGGACGGCCTTGCCCTCCATCACCGGCTTGGCGGCGAGCGGACCGATGGCGCCGAGCCCGAGCACGGCCGTGCCGTTCGAGATCACCGCGACGAGATTGCCGCGCGCGGTCACCGTCGCGGCCTCGGCGGGATCGTCGACGATGGCGCGGCACGCCGCCGCGACGCCCGGCGAATAGGCGAGCGCAAGGTCGCGCTGATTGGCCAGCGGCTTCGTCGCCACGACCGCGAGTTTGCCGGCCGGCTGCAACCGGTGATAGACGAGTGCGTCCTGCTCGATGTTCTTGCGTTCGGGCATGCCCCTCTGCTCCCTGCCGGGCGTGCCTGCCCGGTCTTTCCAATCGGCCCTATAACCAAAGGGCCCGCCGTATCAGCGGGCCCTTCGCCGAAATATGGTGCGGTCGAGAAGACTCGAACTTCCACGGGGTTTCCCCCACAGCGACCTCAACGCTGCGCGTCTACCAATTCCGCCACGACCGCAAAACTCTCTGGCCCTCGCCTGCCGCAAATATGCTAACCAATGGCCTCGCTCCGGTTGCCGGGAAATACCAGATGGTCGCGCCCATAGCAAGCGCAAGCATGTCTGCGACACGGGCCGGCGTCGAATGGCGGATCGCCGACGCGCCGGTCGATTATGCGGCCGCCGTCGCCGCCATGGAGGCGCGCGTCGCGGCGATCCGCGACGGCTCGGCGCGCGAGCTCGTCTGGCTCCTCGAACACCCGCCGCTCTACACCGCCGGCAGCAGCGCGCGGCCGGAGGACCTGCTCAACGACCGCGGCTTGCCGGTCTACCACACCGGCCGCGGCGGCCAGTTCACCTATCACGGGCCGGGCCAGCGCGTCGCTTACGTGATGCTCGACCTGACGCGGCGCGGCCAGGACGTGCGGCGCTTCGTGCACGACCTCGAGAGCTGG